>JAFUXY010000048.1 GCA_017477005.1 Lachnospiraceae bacterium
AAAGAAGATCAGCTCTTCGTATTTTTCCATCTGTTCTTTCAAAAAGGCCTCCACCTGCGCCGGTGCAAAGGCCGCTGTTTTCGGGGTCTTTTTGTGCGCATCCGACCAGGCAAATATCTCATCCAGAGAAATATCTTTCCCATCCTGATATTCCTCTTCATCGAGATGAACGAGCAAAGGCAATACCGCTATCTCGTATCGTTCCTTCAATTCCACTGATAAATCGCACGTACTGTCCGATGCAATGCCAATTTTCCTCATACACTTCCTCCCGCCCATTAACCTTCTCTTTTTTCATTTTCCCTATTCTACCCTACAACCGAGAGACTTTCAAGTAGTATTCTGTCACACGGGAAATCACCGCTCGTACTGAAACCAGCCCCCGGCCTCAACCGGCGCCGTGCTGCCCCGCTCGACGATCTGTGGCTGCACATCCATGCGGATCACGCCTTCATGCCCGCCCTGCAAACGATCCAGCAGCAAATACATCGCATGGCGGCTCATATCCTCTTTGAACAAGCGCACAGTCGTGAGCATCGGCTTCGTCCTCTGCCCTTCCTCAATATCGTCGCTTGCGATCACCGACGGCCGATAAAACTGGCCTCTGAGGTTGGTCAGCGCCCAGAGCAGTCCCACCGCTGTAATGTCGTTGGCGCAGTAGATCCCGGTCGGACTCTCTTCCATCGACATCATCAACCGCACCAAAACGTCCGCCTCGATCCAGGCCCGCTGCCGGTCAAAGACATAATCGGGATTGACGGAAAGCCCATGCGACTCCATGGCAGCTACAAACCCCCGGTATCTCGCCTCGCCCCGGCACTCTCCGACATAGGCGATCTTTGTGTGTCCGAGTCCGATCAGATACTCCACCGCCATCCGCGCCACCTTGCTCCCGTCACAGGTAATCTCATCCACTGCCCCGTCGGTCGGATTGCGGTTGATCGACACCACGCTGCGATATTTTCGTCTCCAGAAGGAAAGCGCCCTTCCATTGCAGCGTCCAATGATGATCAGCGCATCCGCCTTTCCCTCGGTTTCCCCATACATTTCCGCAACCACTTTGGAAAGATTCGCCTTGTCGCAAGCGGCATCGTCCGAAAATAAAGAATTGACCCACACCTTTGAAAGCACGCAAAAGCGGCTATGAACCTCTGTTTCCACGCAATCCAACAGCTCTCGGAAAAAGGGGTCCATCGCCAGCTCATCGGTATGAGTCAAAAGAACATTGATATAGTAGGTCTTTTGCCGCTCCAAGCCCTTGCCCTGCTTGAGCCTCTTGGCGGCCTCGTTGGGCGTGTAATTCATCTCGATCGCCGTCTGCCAGATCGCTTTTCGAAGCTCCTCGGAGGAACAGCGATAATTCGGATTGTTCAGCACCCGCGATACAGTCGAGGGAGAAACGCCTACTTTTTTCGCAATTTGTACTATGGACATAGTACGAATTATACTACAAAATATCCCTCATTGCTATACAAATACGACTCCAAATGGACGTTGTTGACATCTTTTTTCTTCAGTTCTTCGTTTTCCAGCAGATAGGCGCGCTCGTCATCAAAGGCATAGACGCGGTAGATGATCACGTTCATGACCTCCCCCACCTTGATCGGCCGCCGCTCCAAAGAACGGTGCGTGACGAGCTGCACGCCGCCGACATCAAGACGCACCTCGAGCGCATTACCACGGAACAAGATATCGGTGATCGTCCCCTTCTGGGAGATGCCCACCACCTTTGCGAAACGGTCGTTGTCGTTTTTGAACGCCTCAACGAATTCCGGACGGACGATCGCGCCCTTGTAGTCTCCTTTTTCAAAGCCTCGCAGCTGATAATAGTCGTCGATCACCGTTCCCTGCCCGATAAACTGGGAAACAAACGGGGTCTGCGGCGTTTTGTAGATTTCCAGCGGAGAACCGATCTGCTCGATTTTTCCTTTGTTGGTGACGATGATCTGATCCGCCACCTCCACGGCCTCGTCCTGGTCGTGCGTCACAAAGATACTCGTGATCCCGACCTTGTAGATCATTTCTCTAAGCCACGAACGCAGCTCTTGGCGCACCTTCGCATCGATCGCCGCAAAGGGCTCGTCCAAGAGCAAAAGGGTCGGATTGGGCGCCAAGGCCCTTGCAAACGCCACCCTCTGTCTCTGCCCGCCTGAGAGCTGGTTCGGAAACCGATCCTCGAGTCCCTTCAGATCCGTCAGCGCCAAAAGCTCGTCCACCCGGCTTTTGATCTGATCCTTGGGAACATTTTGAATCTCGAGTCCAAACGCCACATTCTGATACACGGTCATATACCGAAACAGCGCGTAGCTTTGGAACACAAAGCCAATCCCTCGCTCGGACGGAGACAGGTTGTTCACGACCCTTCCATCAATGATAATATCGCCGGAGGTCGGATTCTCTAGGCCCGCAATCATGCGAAGAATCGTCGTCTTTCCGCTTCCGCTCGGACCCAAAAGCGCCACCAGCCGTCCCTTTTCGATACCGAAGCTAATATCCTTCGAGGCCTCAAAATCGCCAAAGTTTTTATTGATATTCTTTAATTCCACGTACATTTTATTACCTCTTTTTTGGGGAAACGCTATTGAAAGCACTTCCTTAGGCCCCTGCTCTCTTGACTTTTTCTTTATGCTCAAAGAAATTGCGAAGCACCAAAACCACAATGGCAATGATCACGAGAATCGATGAAACCGAAAAGGCCGCTACGATCGAATCCGAATCACCAGCCAGATACAGAGCGTCAATTTCCAGCGGCAGCGTAAACGTGACCCCTCTCGTCTTCGACAGCGCGTTCACCGCGCCGAATTCTCCGAGCGCTCTGGCCGTACACAGGATCATCCCGTAGACTAAGGCCCATTTGATATGCGGAAACGTCACCTTGCGAAAGATCGTCAGTCCCTTCGCGCCCATCAGCGCCGCCGCTTCTTCTTCATCCGTTCCGATCGTGTTCAAAACCGGGATGATCTCTCGCGACACAAACGGGAAGGTTACAAAAATTGTCGCCAAGACTACGCCGGGCAGCGCAAACACTATCTGAATATCGGTGCCAAGCGCCTGATTGATCGACTCCACAATCGGATACGCCCAACCCAATCGCCCAAACATCATAATAAACGACAGACCCGCGATCACCGGCGAGATCGAAAACGGAATATCGATCAGCGTCGCCAACACCTGCTTTCCCTTGAACTGAAAGCGGGTCATCACCCACGAAGCCACCAGTCCGAAAAAGGTATTGACCAGCAAGGTGATTACCGTCGCAAAAATCGTTACCAAAAACGCCGACCGCACATAATTCGTAGACAGCGACTCGACATAGAAGCCAAAGCCTTTCGACAATGAATTTCGGATGATCGAAAGCAGCGGCATGACCAGCATCAAAAACACAAACACGACACTGAGGGCAATCATGATATACCGCCCGCCCTTCGGCTGCGGCAGCGCGTCCCCGGTGGTCGCCGACGCGACCTCATACACGCCGGATGTCCGCCTCGACTGATACACCTGCACGATATTGATGAACAACAGCAGCAGAAACGAAATGATCAGCATGACCAGTGCAATCGCCGTCGCGCTGCTATAATCCAGATAATTCAGCTTCTGCATGATAATGTACGACACCACCTGCGTATGCTCTTTGGCACTGTTTCCGGCAATATAAATGACGCTGCCGTATTCGCCAATGCCCCTTGCAAACGCCAGACCAAAGCCAGTAAGGAGTGCTGGACGAAGCTCCGGCAGGATGACCCGGAAAAAAGTTTTTCGCCGGTCGGCGCCAAGGATGTAAGCCGCTTCCTCATACGCCGGATTGAACTTTTCGAGCACCGGCTGAATCGCGCGTACCACGAACGGAATCCCAATAAAGATCAGCGCCACGGTCAGACCCAAATGCGTGTAGGACACCTTGATCCCGAGCTTGGACAAAGGAGCGCCGAGCTCCCCCGTTGTCGAATACATCTTCGACAACGTGATGCCCGCCACCGCCGTAGGCAGCGCGAAAGGAAGCTCGATCAGTCCGTCCAAAAACCGTTTTCCCGGGAATTCATACCGCACCAACACCCAAGCGAGGATGACGCCGAAAATCGTATTGATCACTGCCGCGATAAAGGAACACGAAATGCTTGTCGCAATGGAAAACAGCACCGCCTTGTCCGATACGACCTTGAAGAATTCCGCCGGCCCGATCTTCAGCGAATAGACGAGCACCGAAGCCAGCGGTATCAGGATCAACAGCGACAGCATCGTAATGGTAATTCCCAGTGTCAGCCGAAATCCCGGGATAATTCGATTATTCATAGTTTACTCCATTCCTCTTGTCAAGGATTGTAGATCTCATCAAAGATAGCGCCATCGTTGAAATAGGTCTCATAGGCCTGATCCCAACCGCCGAAATCGTCGATCGTGCAGAGATTCATATTCAGGTCGAATTTGTCCGAGAAGGAATTCAAGATTTCCTCGTTCGAAGGACGATAACCGTTCTCGCCGATGATCTGCTGCGCCTCATCCGAATACAGATAGTCAAGGTACGCCTTCGCCACTTCCGTCGTGCCGTCTTTCTCGGCATTCTCATCCACGATGGCTACGCTCGGCTGCGCGAGAATACTAATGGAAGGAGACACGATCTCGTATTCATCCGGATACTCCGCCACGGTGGCCAGCGCTTCGTTCTCCCAAGCGATCAGCACATCGCCCTGTCCGTTTTCCACAAAGGTCGTCGTCGCGCCGCGGGCGCCGGAATCCATTACTGTCACATTGTCATAGAGCTTGGTCATGAACTCCTTGATCTGATCCTCGTCTCCGCC
>JAFUXY010000457.1 GCA_017477005.1 Lachnospiraceae bacterium
ATGTGGACACACCAAACAGGCAGGTCAAGGATTACTATAAAGCATACGGTATTGAGATTCCGGATGTCATCGATATGATGGAGTACACCGCAAGTATCTATGGTGAATAGTGTAGTGTCACTTTCAGCAAAATCTTAGGATTATAAAAATACATCGCTGATGCAAGGCGTTTTATTTGAGCATATCGAAAGCGGATATGCACAGTATCTTCATACACAATCTATGCATCCGTACAGTCAGTATATTGTCCACGAAGATCAAAAAACGGTTTGGATTATTCAAACTTTGAATAAAGAAGCGTATCAGGAAGTCGTTTTGCCGCTGTTGGATTCGGGATTTCGAGATATTCATTTGAAAAAAGCAGAGGAAGAATATTCCATTACTTCGAAGAAGGTCGAAACGATAGAGAAAAAAGAATTGTTAGAGGAATTCTACAGAGATGATTACGACGATTTTTTTCAAACAGATTTTTTGTCGTCGACTGCGTTCAAAAAGAATGGCCGATATTATATCCTTCCCGATGTGAGATTAGTGTTTCAAAATCTTATGAATAAATACAGCGCCACATCGGAGCGGGTTGATATGGTCGACGAGGAAATGCTGGGGGATATTGAAGAGCATGTATTCGTATCGAGACATCGAATCCAAAGCACCATATTTCCGATAGAAGGGGTGAATATACCAGGATTCATGGGCAAAGTAATATTTCGCGTCAAATCAAACCATACTTTGAAACGATATATCCGACTGCTTCTTCGCTTTGGAGAATATTCCGGCATAGGTATCAAAACAGCGATGGGAATGGGAGCTTTTCGAGTCAATAGGGGGATGAATTGTGAATGAGAGAGAGGTCAAACTGATCATAGGAGCGTTGCTTCACGATATTGGCAAAATTGTTTTTCGTTCGGGAAAAGACAATCGAAAGCACAGTATTAGCGGATATGAGTATTTGAAAAATACTATAGGTATTTCAGATCGGGAAATCTTGGATTGCGTTCGATTTCATCATGCGGATTCCTTGAAGAATGCGGACATATCAGACGATTCACTTGCCTATATCGTATACATAGCAGACAACATAGCTTCTGCATCGGATAGAAGAGAGTCGGATCAAAAAGAGGGAGGATTCGATACACAAACTCCGCTTCAGCCAGTGTTCAATTTATTGAACAGAAATAATGCGAATAAGTTCTACTCCCCCTTTTTTCTAAATGAAACAGAAGGGATTAATTATCCAACAAATGAGAAAAAAGATTTTTCTCGAATGGATTATTCCAGAATTATAGAAGATATTACAGATCATTTACATGGAATGAATTGGGACAACGAATATGTGAATTCACTGTTGGAAATAATGGAAGCGGATCTGTCGTTTGTTCCATCTTCGACATCAAAGCGAGAAGTTCCGGACATTTCTCTTTTTGATCATCTGAAAATGACGGCTGCTTTTGCGGGTTGTATATGCCTGTATCTAAAAGAAAAAGGGGTTGTAGATTTCAAGAAAATATTATTTGAAAATGCAGAGAGATTTTATAAAGAGGATGTATTTCTGCTGGCCTCATTGGATATATCGGGCATCCAAAAGTTTATTTACACTATTACGACCAAAGATGCTCTGAAGACATTGCGATCCCGCTCATTTTATTTGGAAATATTGATGGAATATGTAATCGACTCTTTGTTGGACCGTATAGGTTTGTGCAGAGCGAATCGTATATATTCAGGCGGCGGTCATTGCTATCTTCTTTTGCCAAACACCGAGGCGGCAAGAGTTGCTTTTGATCAATACATTGACCAATTAAACGGCTGGTTGTTGAAAGAATTTGACCATGCTCTTTTCATAGCGGGTGGGTATGCTCCTTGCAGTGGGGTATCATTGAAAAATGAACCAGATGGGAGCTATAGCAATATCTTTCATCAGATTTCAGTCTCTATTAGCGAAAAGAAGCTGCATCGATATTCGGCAAAAGAAATCATCCAGCTCAATCACAAGAAGGTGGATGATTATACAAGGGAATGCAGTGTCTGCAAACGAATGGGAAAAATATCCGATGATGGTATATGTGAATCCTGCAAAGGGATCGTGCAACTGTCCGGGAAAATATTGTATGCGGATTTTTTCGCTGTGACAACTGAAGAAAAAGATGGATTACATATGCCGGAGGGTGGGTATCTGTCTGCGGGGAACAAGGAATCCATTGTCAACTTACAAAAAAGAGATCATGGTTTGTTGCGAATATACGCCAAAAACAATAGATATACAGGACAACATTTGGCTACGAAATTGTGGGTTGGCAATTATTCATCCGGTTCCACATTTGAGGAATTTGCCCAAAAAGCGATAGGGATCAATCGGATTGGAGTGCTGCGAGCAGATGTTGACAATCTAGGAATGGCCTTTGTTGCAGGGTTTGATAATTCGTCCAACCACAACAGATATGTTACTTTGTCGAGAACGGCGACTCTTTCACGGCAGTTGTCTTTGTTTTTTAAGTATTTTATCAATCAGGTCTTAGAAAAACCGGATTATCGGATTCAAGGGAATACGTTGGATTCAAGCCGAAACGCGGCTATCGTTTATTCCGGGGGCGACGATGTATTCATAGTTGGTGCATGGAATGATATTTTAGAGATTGGAATTGATTTGCGAAGAAAGTTTGAGCATTATACAGACGGTACGCTTTCTTTGTCAGCCGGGATAGGGGTTTTCTCGCCTGGCTATCCTATTCATGCCATCGCCAGCGAGGTCGGTGCGATGGAGGAGAGGGCAAAGCAATACCCCGGGAAAAATGCAGTGACTCTGTTTGATGGAAAAACATATGGTTGGAAGGAGTTTGAGGACGAAGTGATCGGAGAAAAGTATGGATGTATATTTTCCTTCTTTTCAAAATCACAGGAGCGTGGAAAGAATTTCTTATACAATCTATTGGAGTTGATTCGCAATCAAGAAGAAAAGATAAATTTTGCCAGATTTGTATATTTGATATCTCGAATGGAGCCACGGCAAGGGGCAAGCGATATGGGAAAAAAGGCATACCATGAATTTTCAAAAAATATGATGAAGTGGATCCATCAGGAAAAAGACCGCAGACAATTAGAAACGGCAATGACCATTTATGCATACCATACAAGGGAAACGGAGGGACAAGAATGAACACCATATCGGAGATGACATATGTTGATCAAGCGGAAGAGGTGATTCAAAGACTGAGAGCAAAAAAGAACCCAAGAACCGGGAGAGCCATTCCGATGGTTACTACTTCAAAAATTCGAAATCTTCTTGCAATGACATCAGATATATATAATGAATTGTTGAATGAGCAGGGATCAGAAATACCGGATACTTGTCGGGAACGTATTGAGTATTTGCGCATTCGGGTGATTTATGAGGCTGGACGAGAAGATAGCGTTCGAAGCTTTGTCGAAGAAGCAAAGCTTTCGGAAATATTAAAGGAAATCGGAAATAATCGAAAGAAATATATGTTGTATAGTCGCTATATGGAAGCTTTGGTGGCATTTCATAAATTTTATGGGGGAAGAGAACAGTGATGTATGGGAAAATTCAGATTACAGGATTGATGGAAGTGAAAACGGGCATGCATATCGGAGGATCGGATGCATTTGCGGCTATTGGAGCGGTGGATGCTCCTGTTATGAGGGATGTTCGGACAAATTTGCCAATGGTTCCAGGGAGTTCTTTGAAAGGAAAGCTGCGTACGTTGTTGGCGAAGAGATACAATGAAGAACCTGCATCGAAACCAGACGATGACCATGAAAGATTGACTAGGCTGTTTGGAAGCGCCAAAAAGGGAAAGGTGAAAAGAAGCCGGATTTTGTTTTCGGATATGGTTTTGTCAAATGGAGACGAGCTAAGAAAAAAGGGATTGCAGAGTTTGACGTAAGTGAAATTCGAGAATACGATAAATCGAATGACGGCGGTAGCAAATCCGCGGCAGATTGAGCGGGTGGTGCGGGGATCCACTTTTGAATTGGACTTGATCTATGAAATTGAAGACGAGGATCAGATCAAAGAGGACTTTGAAACGCTGGTAGAGGGATTGAATCTTTTGGAGTATGATTATCTGGGCGGAAACGGATCTCGAGGTTATGGAAAGGTATGTTTTCACAATCTAGCCGCAGATGCCGTCATCGGAGATGTAGACGAGGATTTGATGATTGAGTGCAACAAAATTTTGACATCCGCAAGTGTATAATGGAGCTTTCTATGGAGTATTGTATTTATCGGTTGGAATTCCCCTACGGTGTACATTTTGGGGATGGAAATTTGTCTGGCAGCAAACATACCTTTGGAGCAGATACTTTCTTTTCAGCGCTTTGCATAGAGGCGAAGAGAAGAGGCGAGGAAGCTCTCAGGCAGTTTGTTCAGATGGCTGTAGATGGGGAAATTTTGTTCTCAGATTCTTTTCCTTTTATGGGAGAATCGTACTATTTGCCCAAACCATATATTCGGCTGCAGAGAGAAGGATTTCAGAAAGATCATTTGCTGAGCAAGCAATTCAAGAATGTGGATTATATCCATTTGGAGTATTTTTCGGATTATCTGGAAGGCGAGTATCCGCCAAAGTGTTTATTGGAGTTGGATGGATTGGGAAATTCCTATGTTCGGGAAGTAGTCTCAATCCGAGGGGTGGCAGAGCCGCTTCCTTTCCGAATCGGGATATATTGTTTTTCAAAGGGAAATGGATTGTACTTGATAGTGGGATATACACATACCTCTATTCGAGATTTTTTCGAAGAATTATTGGAAGCGCTTTCCTTTACGGGAATGGGAGGGAAGAGAGCGGAAGGTTTGGGTCGATTTGTTTGTTATAGAAAAGAGTTGCCGAAAAAATTGAAAGATAGGCTGTCGGGAAAGTACAATTGCTCTATGCTTCTTTCGGCAGGACTGCCGGTGGAAGATGAATTGGAAATGGTTTTGGAGGATGCAACTTATATGCTTTCCCGCAGGGGTGGCTTTATTCAGTCTGAATATTTTGACACGCAGCAAAAGCGAAAAAAAGATGTATATTTATTGGATACAGGCTCCTGCGTAAAGACCAAATTCCAGGGACAGATCATAGATGTAAGAAGCGGTGGCACGCATCCGGTTTTTCGCTATGCGAATCCGATCTTTTTGGGGGTATTTTGAGATGAGAGATTATCAGCAGACGTACCGCGTGACACTGAATACGGTAGGGCCGGTGTTCATTGGCAGCGGTCGAGAAATTACCAAAAAAGAATATCTGTTTCTAGACAGAAAAGAAACGATCGGGATGATTCAAGTGGAACGGTTCTATGCTTATCTGAGGAAGCAGGGAAAAAGTGGAAGGTTTGAACATTTTTTGTTGAAGGATAGAAGGGCGGATCTTTGGGCTTGGATTCATGCGGAGGGTATTGCTCCTCGAGAAGTGATTCCATTTTTGAAGTATCGAATCCCTGTTGGAGAATTGTCTATAGCTGGAGGCCGTGCAAAATGGCAGATTATGGAATGTATGAAGGATCCCTATGGGATGCCCTATGTTCCTGGAAGCAGCTTGAAGGGAATGCTTCGTACAGTGCTGTTGGCTGCGAGGATTTTAGAAAGAGGATACGACGATACAAAAAAGAGCGGGATTCTGCGGGCAGCCGGGCAATCAAGGAATAGAAATCTATATCTGAAACGGGAAGCAGCTCAGGTAGAAAAGGATTTTTTCAATGTATTGGACAGAAATCATAGAAGAATTGAGGATGCAGTCAACGATGAGATGAGCGGTTTTGTGGTAAGTGATTCGGAACCGCTGAGAACAGGGGATTTGGTTCTTTGCCAAAAAGTGGAGGTACATACGGATGGTTCGGAAAAGACCTTGAATCTGTTGAGGGAATGTATTCGTCCAGATACAAAAATATCGTTCACTATTACAGTGGATTCTACAATTTGTTCTATCCAAAAAGAAACGATTGAACGTGCGATTATAGTTTTTGCGAGGATGTATCAGGAAATGTTTGCAGATGCATTTCAAGTAGGATTTCTCTTGAATGATGATATGATTTTTCTGGGAGGAGGAAATGGTTTTGTATCCAAGACAATTACATATCCAATGTATGGGAAAAATCAAGGGATAGGGTTGACGCAAGAAATATTTGAGAAAACAAAGGTTCCTTGGAATCACAAGCACAATCAGGATCAGAGTTTGGGAGCTTCACCTCATATTCTGAAATGTACTCGGATGAACGGGAAGTTGTACCAGATGGGGTTGTGCAGGGTGCAAATTGAGTGATTTTGCCACGCACCGCATGTTTACTGGGATTGAGACGGTTTTGGCTGCTCATTTATCAGGGAGGAGACTCCATTTTCCTTTTGCCACGCTATGGGCCTTTTCAGAGCAGTATTCTGTAGGGCTGGCAGGGATAGGCATTTGAAAATATAAACTCCGAAAGGAGACGGAAACAAAATCCGGCTGCCGGCTGCCGGCTGGATGAGGACATCATTTGAAAATATAAACTCCGAAAGGAGACGGAAACAATACTCGCCATAGGATTACTACCACATCGGCACAATTTGAAAATATAAACTCCGAAAGGAGACGGAAACTAGCGGTCTTTTTCGTTTCGGGCTTGTACGGATGCATTTGAAAATATAAACTCCGAAAGGAGACGGAAGTAGCCGGATGAAGTACACGAATGACGCTATGAAGAAAGGCATTTGAAAATATAAACTCCGAAAGGAGACGGAAGTGGTGAAAGCCTATCACTTAAATTTACTTTTCTGTCATTTGAAAATATAAACTCCGAAAGGAGACGGAAGTG
>JAFUXY010000458.1 GCA_017477005.1 Lachnospiraceae bacterium
CCCGCCATAGACCGCCAATCCTCCCTCGCGCAGATTGAAGATCGAGAGCCATCTGCCCCGATACGAGGGCAGGGAAAAAAGGACATAATACACCCTCGCGCCGATCACCCCGCATACGATTCCCCACATCAGAAAATCGATCAGATCGTCCTCGGCGATCCCCTGTTTTTTCCCCTCAGAAACAATCAGGCCGCCGGCCAACAGCATGCCGCAGGCTATGATGATCCCATAGTACATGACCGGAAATCCGAACACGTCAATATGATCCCCTACCTGCGGCAAAACGAGGTGCAAATGGTCAAATCGTATCGTCTGCTCGCTCATTAAAATCCCAGATCCTCGTTGACCAGGATCACATGGATGCGGTCGTCATGCCTTGAAAACCGGGTAATCAAAAACTGACAGCAGATGGTATCCGGAGACTTGCAGTTGACACAGGCACCAGTTGACTTGCAGGGTGTCTGGATCGGGAAACGCTGCACGTTCGTCGGCGCCGCCACATTCCTCGCCCGCTTCATCGCCGCATCAATATCGGACGCGATCTTGTTGATCCCCACGATGAACAGCACCTTTTTGGGGCCAAAGGCGATCGCCGAGACCCGGTTGGCATTGCCATCGATATTGACGATCACGCCATCATCCGTCATAGCGTTGGCGCTGGCCAAAAAGAAGTCCGCATCGTAGACAGCCAGAGCCGCCGCCCTCTTGTCCTCCGCCTCGTCTCGGTCAATGAAACGATAATTCCCTTGCTTCAGGGCGTCCACCAGCCCAATCTCATGGACGGACATACCGCCTCCCATCGACACGGAGCTTCCCTCCGGAATCAGCGACAGCGCCAGCTTCAAGGCCTCTTCCTTGTCCTTGGCATAATACCCGGTCATGTTGCGGGACGCAAGCCCCTTGATCACCTTCTGCGCCAACAGTTCATTTCTTTTTTCCACAAACTTGTCCATATAGTCGTCCTCCTTTATGAAACGGCAAAATCGGTATCCAAGGCAATGTGGAAGCGGTACTCAGGGTACACCTCTTCCACCAGCTTGTACATTTTCTGGTAGACTGCAGTGCGATCTTTGGCATCGAAGCTCACGATCACATCAAAAAACACGTCCTGCCCGTCCACATAAAAACCATGCATCTCAATAATATGCTCCTCCTTCATCACAAGGGACTGAATCTGGCGGCGCATCTGCACTACCGCGCTGTCCTTTGTATTGATTGCATAGACGGAAAGCGCAGTCAGGATTATATTTTTCTCTTCATACAACTTGTAAGTAGCGCTCCGCTGTAGACGATCGATCTCGTCCGCTGTCAGCGTATCGTCCACCTCCACATGCGCCGAACAGTTGAGCCGCCCCGGCCCATAATCATGAAAAATTAAATCGTAAACGCCATGTACCTGTGGAAACGATCCCAACAGCTCCTTCACCTCGGTCGCCGTCTCGATATCGATCCTCTGTCCCAAAAGCTCCGAGGTCGTCTGCCGCAGCATGTCTATTCCAGACTTAACAATCACCAATGAGATGATGGCTCCGAGTGGCGCTTCCAAAGAAACATGCAGATTTAGAAAGATCAATGCCGCCACCAACGTCGAGGCGGAGATCACGGAATCCATCAACGCATCCTGCCCTGAGTCCACCAGCGACTCCGAATTGACCTTTTCTCCTATGCTTTTGACATAGTTTCCGAGCAGGATCTTCACCAGCACGCCGACCGCCACGATCACTAGCGTCACCGTTGTATAATCCGGAACCTCGGGATGAAGGAGCTTCCGCACCGATTCGACCAACGATGTGACTCCGGCGTAGAGCACGATCACCGCGATTACCATTGCCGACAGATACTCCGCCCTCCCGTGTCCCCAGGGATGATCCTTGTCGGGTGCCCTATGCGCAAGCTTCGTCCCAATAATCGTAATCACGGACGAAAGCACATCGGAAAAATTGTTCACCGCGTCTAAGGTAATCGCGATCGAATGCGTGAAAACGCCGATCGCCGCCTTGAACACAGCCAAAAAAATATTCGCAAAGATCCCGACCATACTGGTCTGGACGATGATCTGATCTCTGCTTTTGGCACTATTTTCCATAAACCAACCCCAAGAACAGCCCCTCCAACAACGCGTCATATGCGCAGATTGCTTTCAAACTGTTCTTTATAAAATGATCTTTAGATTTCCCTGCCGAATCTTGGGCCCATAGTATGCTCCTATAGCCTCCCGTGCAGGGTCAAGCAAAATCCCAATATACTCTCCAAATCGGCGGATCATCCTTCGATGAATCGCTTCATCTCCTTCACTATAGCAAAGCTCCTGCTGCCCAGGATGGCTATGCGCGAAGCCCAAAAACCGCAGCCCCTCTCCAAAGTAATCCTCCCGATCTTCGGATTTGGACACGTTTTCTATCAGTATTTCTGTCTCCCTCTGACTTTGCGCGAGGGTTTCCTTGCTGAACCTGGCCGATCGTCTGCCAATCCTATTTATATAGGAAGGAAATGCGTATTTTATCACAAAATTTCCATTCACTTTGAAGCCGACCAGCCCCATCTGCTGCTCAAACCGGGAAGCCGGATGGTTCTTTCCCATATGAAAATAGGCGCAGATTTCCCGATAGGCCTCGGGTTCCACAAAAATATCGTCCGCCGGCTCCGGAGCAGCCACCAGGATCATCTCGGCTCCGGCGTATTTTTTCTTCAAATACGCCTCATAAGAGGCCGTCTCCTTGTCGAACAGCTCCTTGTAACAGAATTTCGGCCTGTCCTTGTCAAAATCCCAGGTATGCAGGCTATCGCCGCCGCACTGTGAAAAATACTTGCAGCCCTCGCAAAAAGATGGCTTTCGCTCTGTTCGAAAAAACGAAAAACCACGTTCCCAGACCTCGGAAAACCGGTCTCTGTGGATATTTCCCTGTATCAGCTCCGGCCGTCTCGGCACATTGGGACAGACAAAAATATCCCCGTTGTGCAGCACCGAAGCGATCGTTTGTCCCGTCGGGCAGACAAATTTCCGCGAATCCAGCTCGTTCCCGAGAAAATGGCAGCAGCCCCAGACGATTGGCACTGAACCGCCCCGGTTTGTCTCGTTTATAAACCGAAACATCCACCGCAGCTCTTCGGCCGATAGAAGAAGCTGCCGGTTCTCCTCGCCCCGCCCGATCGGATCCATACAGCTCGTCCGAAAAGAATCTACTCCCAGCTTGCAAGCCAGCTCGTACAGAGCGGGCAATTCCCGGACATTTTTCGTATTGGCCGTGAAGGTGATCTGTAAGTGGTCGAGAAAATTGGCTTGTTTAAGTTTTATTATATTTTCAACAATGCGGTCGAAGGAACCGGGCAAATGCCGCAGGTCCTCATGCGTTTTTCCGACCCCGTCCAGGCTGATTGTGATTGTTTTCATCCCGGAGTCTTTCATCTTCTCGATAACCGTATCCGAAATTAAAACGCCATTTGAGACCATACCCCAATCAAATCCCATCCGGGATGCTTCTTTCATAATCGAAAAGAGGTCTTTCCGCATCAGCGGCTCTCCGCCTGTGACGTTGAGCATCATATCCGTGCCCATATGCTCCCGTACATCCGAAAGCAGGTTCAAAATATCCTCCGCCGACAACGCATCCTCGCCGGAGGCGTCACACCGGCTCCCGCATTGGTCGCAGAAGGCGTTGCACCTCGCCGTCACCTCGAGCAGTAGTATCCGCAAATCCTTCATCGTCCGTGCCGCTTTCAAAGGGAAAGGTGGTTCTTTGCGATGTTCAAGCGCGCGACCCGTTTGGAGTTCGGGCAACCATAATACGTCACAAAGGTCTCCATCGAATCCTCTACGGTCTCCACTTCCTCGACTACCTCTTCCCCGTTTTTGCTCCCGGTCCCATCCTCGTCCTGTTTCGCGGTCGTGGACGACGTATCTTCCGCCGAATCCTCTCCCTGCTCCCTGGCCTCTTCTGCCTGGGAATCCGCCTCTTCTTCTGATCCCTTGGCCTCCTGCGCCTCGTCCTCTGTTTCCTCAACGTCAGCCTGCTTTTCCGGCTCTGAATTTACTTGGTTTTTCGCCGACTGGCAGCCCACGATCCCTGCCACCGCCGCTCCGATCATCGCAAAAAATAACAGCTTTTTCTTCATATCGCCACCACTCCCATTC
>JAFUXY010000459.1 GCA_017477005.1 Lachnospiraceae bacterium
CCGAAAAGCCCCAGACCGCGATCAGTCCAAAATACAGAAAGAATCTGGACAAGATCAGAAATTCCAAGAGAAAACCATCGTCCGACCTATAGGACAGAACCCGGCAGAAAAACGCTGCCGCCACCACGAGCACCGCCGTGCCTATGGAATAAACATACTTGCGATAATAGGCCTGCATCTTCTACCTGTTGCCGCTGTTTAATCTGCGATCCAACTGTGCTTTGAGGTATTCGTAGCGTTCCTTCTTTTCCTTTTTGGCGAAATGCACCTCGCGAAGCTGCTCCGGGTTGTTGTCATAATCCAATTTTTCGTCGCCGAACTGCTCGCTGGTCAGATCAAACCGGCAGTCTCCCACGACGTTGTAGCAATGGAAATTTCCGCCCGGGCGCTCGATGCCATGGACCGACCCGCCAAAAATGTCCTGCGCCAAAAAAGCGGTAATAGAACACTGTCCGAGCGTCCTGTTCTCCTCGCTCCACTCCTCCCGCAGCCGCGGCGCGCAGGTGTATTCGCACCACAGCTCGGACAAAAGGTCGTACAGCGCCCTTGGATCCCGGATCCCGGCGTACGCCTCCGCGACCGGCGAAACCTCCGCTGTTTCCCATCCCCAAAAATGATATTCTTTGTCCATTGCAAAACTACCTCTTGAAATATGAAGAAAAATGGTGTATGATACCCTTCGTGACACAGCCGCAGGGTGGCTGCATCACAGATCGGGGTATGGCTCAGTTTGGCTAGAGCACCTGCTTTGGGAGCAGGGGGTCGCAGGTTCGAATCCTGTTACCCCGATTTTTTTGCTCATTCTTGCTCTCCCCCCTATTCCACAATGATCAAACTCTCCAGATTGACACCCATTGACTCAAGTTTGGCGGCCGACTGCTTGATCTGGTAGTCCAGCGTCGGATTTTCCTGATCGCCATTATCCCTTTTTATCATCTGCAGCCGACAAAAATTGTCAATTTCCAAATTTCGAATTTCTTCTATCGTCATGATCCCGTCCCCTTTCCTTACCCCTGATCCTTGCTCATCGCTATTTTGTCTAAAAGCTCAACAATTTCTGTTTCAATTCAAAATAGCATGTTTGCCATTCAATGTCAAATCTGCCGCATTACCATTTCATTTCCCATTCAGTGATGGATTTTGCCGCGACTGAGTGGTATAATCGTTTCAAAATCAATACCAAAAGGAGGATGAAACATCTCCGTTGACCGAACCGTGAAGATACCGGCTTTACTGTTCATTCTGACGATTATTTCATGCTACTTCACTATATTAGGGCAATCTGCCTTGCGTATCCTCCAGAACATATATATAATAGAAAGGATTTTTTTCTCAAGGCAGCATGGTTACTTTATCGTACGGATATAAATTTCGTTTACTATATCTTTATTGAAAAATCTTTCAGAGGTTTGATATGGAGCACAATTCTCTCGTTTACACAAACGACAAATGTATCGGATGCAACAAATGCATCAATGTCTGTCCGGCCATGGGGGCATGTACCTCAATCGACAAGCGGCAACCGGACAGCAGCCGCAAGATTTACGTCGACGGGGGCTATTGCGTCTCGTGCGGGGCTTGTATGGATGCCTGCGAACACAACGCCAGAGAATATTACGACGACACTGAGCGTTTCTTCGAGGATCTGAAAAAGGGCGAAAAGATCTCTCTTTTGGTGGCGCCCGCCTTTTTGGCGAACTACCCAAAGGAATACGGATCCGTTCTCGGCGGCTTGAAGAAGCTCGGCGCGAATCGGATCATCTCCGTGTCCTTCGGTGCCGATATTACGACCTGGGGTTATTTGAATTACATCAAACAGAACAACTTTTTGGGCGGCATCTCCCAGCCCTGTCCGGCTGTCGTCCGCTATATCGAGGACTATACGCCAGAGCTGATCCCCAAGCTGTTTCCGGTGCAAAGCCCCCTGATGTGTGCTGCGATCTACTGCCGCAATGAGCTCGACATCAAGGACAAGCTGGCGTTTATCAGTCCCTGCGTCGCAAAAAAGCTGGAAATTGACGATCCCAACAACAAGGGACTGGTGCAGTACAATGTTACCTTTGTCCATCTGATGCAATACATTCGCGAGCATCATATTTCCGGTCCAGATGCCAGAGACGAAATCGAGTACGGGCTGGGCTCCATCTATCCAACGCCCGGCGGTTTGAAGGAAAATGTCTACTGGTTTTTGGGCGAGGATATCGCCGTCCGCCAGATCGAAGGCGAAAAGCGGATGTACGAATGGCTGCAGAAAAACAAGCATTTGATCCAGAATACGAAGACTGGATTTCTATTTATTGATGCGTTGAATTGTGAAAATGGCTGCATCTGTGGTACGGCCGTCGATCCCGAGATGTCTGAGACGGACAATGCGCTGCGCAATCTGATGAAAATTCGCGAGGCGTCCAAGAAAAACAAACGGGGGAATGCGTGGTCGCGGCCGGATACGCCAGCCAAGCGTCTGAAAAACTTCAACAAGCAATTTGCGAATCTGCGTTTGCAGGATTACCTGCGCAAATATACGGATCGTTCGGAGCAGACAAAATACAAGGAACCTTCAAAGGCAGAGCTGGCGACCATCTTCCGCTCCATGCGGAAAAATACACCGGAGTCCCGAAAGATCAACTGCTCGTGCTGTGGTTATGATACCTGTACCGATATGGCGCGCGCTATTTTCAACCAGTTCAACGTCAAGGAAAACTGCATCCACTACCAAAAGGATCTGGTGCAGCAAGAGGTCGATCATGCGGAGAACCTGGCCCGGGAAGTAGAGAGCCAGCGCAAGATTGAGGAACAAGAACACCAGAAGCTCGTCAATACGATTGAAATGATCGATGAGCGTTTCGAAACCTTGTATGACGCCGTGGATGATATGGTCGCCGGAAACGACACCAATACCAAAGAGACGACGGAGATTTCCGGCGAGATCGTGAATATTTCCGAGTTCACAGTACAGCTTGAGCGTTCGATGAACGAGATCAAGGAATTTATGGGGCAATTGCAGTCGGACAACGAGCGAGTCGTTGATATCGCAGACAGTACGAATCTGCTCTCCCTGAATGCCAGCATTGAAGCCGCCAGAGCCGGGGAAGCCGGAAAGGGTTTTGCCGTGGTAGCGGACGAGATCAACCGTCTTTCTATGGATTCGCGGGAGACAGCGACGAAATCCAGCGAAAACCACCACCAGATCGAAGAGGCTATCTTTGAAATTCTCAAAGATGCCAAGCATCTGAGCGATATTGTGGGAGAAATCAACAACCGGATCCACGGTCTGGCGGCGGCGACCGAGGAAATCTCTGCCTCCGCTTCCGACATCAAGAGTATTGCCGCACAGGTCAAGG
>JAFUXY010000460.1 GCA_017477005.1 Lachnospiraceae bacterium
AATCTGTATCAACATACTGTCTAGGTCTCTGCCATCCAGCAGATTCGAAAACAGATTCAGATTGGTCAGCTTCACCAACACCACCTGATAGGGCTGCTCCGTCTCGATCATACGCCTGCTCGCATCCATCAGCGCCACGCGGTTCAACGCCCCGGTCGCCGGATCTATATGTCCGCTTCTCTCCTCGAGAATCATCATCAGCCCCAGGAAGGTCAGCGATTCAAAATAAAGCTCCACCACCTGCTCCGGGTATAGTCCCTGAATGATCACGCCTGCGGCCGTGAAGCCGATCAGCACCCCGACAACCTTTCTGTCCGTACCGGAAATCGCCCTTTGATACCGGAAAAAAAAGACAAAGCCCAGCAAAAGATAGATGAATCCGGTGATATAAGCAACCACCATTCCGGGCGACCTGTGATAGACAAATTGATCGTCCAAATAAAACACAAAACCGGTAAATCCATTTGTCAGAATCAGCAGCTCACTGATCAGGTACGGCAGCGCAAAGACCACATAAAATCCGCGGCCGCGGCCCATACTCGAACCGTTGATATTCATAATATACAGCGCAAAGCATATCGACAGCGTCGTATGAGAAATAAAATAAAAAGCATGCAAAAGATACTGCCAGAAAACGATTTCCTTTGAGGCCATCGCCTGCAGGTACACGCCTCCCACAGAGGAGGCCGACGAAACGATATTGTTCAAAATCAGCATCAAAAACATAAAATGCTGATTCAAAAGCTTGTTTTTGATCCCGGCTGGCAGCTTGTACTGCCGCTTGTTGATCGTCAGACTGAAGATCAGACACAACACCGACAAAATAAAGGCCGCCGGTTCGAAATTGACACCATTCATATTTATCGCGATTTATACTCTGAAATCTTTTCCAATTTTGCCTTCAAATCTTCCACATCGATTGGTTTGGCGATATGCTCATTCATCCCTGCGTCCATTGCCTTTTTCACGTCCTCCGAAAACGCGTTCGCCGTCATGGCGAGCACCGGGACAGAGGAAAGCGCTGGATTTTCGAGCTTGCGGATCTCTCTAGTCGCTTCATAACCATCCATCACCGGCATCTGTATATCCATCAGTACCGCGTCAAAATGACCGGGCTCTGAAGCCGCCACCTTTTCCACTGCCTCTTTTCCGTTGACGGCTGTTTCAACTTCGAATCCCATAAACTGCAAAATATTGGCGGCAATTTCCCGATTGACATCGATATCGTCCACGAGCAAAAGACGCATATTGGAAAAATCCGGCTCCGAATCCGTAGCTTCGACGGCCGTTTCCCCTGCTCCCGCCGCCTGTTCTATTCCTTTTTGCAGCTCAAATTTCAGCCGGATCACAAACTCCGTGCCTTGTCCCGGCGCCGTATTCACCTCGATCGTGCCGCCCATTAGATCAATGATATTCTTCGTAATCGCCATCCCGAGACCGGTTCCCTGGATGCCGCTGACTGTGGACGTCCTTTCCCGCTCAAAGGCTTCGAATATCTTTTCGGCAAAGTCTTTTGTCATGCCGATGCCGCTGTCGTTGACCCGGAGCTCGTAGTTCCCAAAATCCGGATCTCCATCATCGATCTGCCACAGGGACACCGAGACCGTCCCGTTTTCCGGCGTGAACTTGTAGGCGTTGCTCAAAAGGTTCAGCAGCGCGCGGTTCAAACGGTTTTTGTCACAGAGCACCAGGCCGTTTCTGACCTGATCAACCCGGACGATGAAGTCAATATCCTTCTCATTCATCTGCGTAGAGAACATATCTCGCACTTCGAGCATGGTTTTTTTGAGGTCCACCGGAATCGGCTCCAGATCCACCTTGCCGCTCTCAATCCGACTCATCTCAAGCACATCGTTGATCAGCGCAAGAAGATGGTGGCTCGAGGTCTTGATCTTTTCGATATATTCCATGAGCTTTTTCGCGTCGTCTTCCTCCTGCTCCGCGAGGTTGATATAGCCAATGATCGCATTCATCGGCGTCCGAATATCATGCGACATATTGGACAGGAAAATGCTCTTTGATTTGCTGCTTTCCTCCGCCCGAAACTTTTCCAGAGACATCTGTTTTTCCCGTTCGGACAATACTGAAAAGATGCTGAACATGATCCATAGGCTGATCAATATCAGCACCATCTGCACGATACTGTTGCGGGTTTGGATCTGGTTGGCTTCTAAAAGCTGGTCCCTCAGATATTTCTCGGTCTCTATGAGCACATGCCGATCCTGCGCGCCGGCTTTTTCTTCGTAATACTCCCGGATGTTTTCTACCACGATTTCATTCATGTCCCGGGTAGCCTGTCGCACCCACATCAGCGAGGTGAACAGAATCAAAAACACCATTCCAAGCCAGACGATCGTGGAATTTCCGAAACGGCGTTCGGTGTCTTTTTTGAATATATGACGGTAATACAGAAAGCCCAGGATGCTCCAAAAGGCCAGGATCAGATAGGATTCGGTGGACATCGCCCCGGAAGACCACGCCATAAAGTACAGGAAGAAATAAACGGACATCAAAAATCCCACCGCGCCGGTGATCAGAACCCGCTTATTCCCTTCTCTTCTGGCCAGCACAAAGGCCGACGCCGACGTAAAGCCGTAGGCGATCGCCGCCCCCACCGTGTTCACATCAATGATCCATCCGATAGTCGTCCGCCCCAAAAACGGTACAAACAACGAAACAACCATCAGAAACGAAACGGCGTTTCCCGGAATCCCATCCGCATTCAATTTGCCAAACCATTTCGGCAGTATTCTCTCCTGCGCCATCGCGTACATTAATCGGCTGGCCGCGACAAGGTTTCCGATCAGCCCAGTCATTACCGCGGAAAATGCGGCGAAGCCCAAAAGCCAAACGCCGTCCACCCCCATCCTTTCATGAACCGCATAGAATACGGGCAATTCCGCTTTCCCGAAATGATCGCCAAGATGAAAAATGTAATAATCCCAGCTTTTATATCCCTCGGGAAGCACAGCTACCGCAAGAAAAGTCAGCAAAATGTAGACCACGGCGCCCAGCCCCAACGCCGCTCCGATGACATAGATGCTCTTTTTGACCGGGAACCGAAATCCCTCCACAGAATGTGAAATGGATTCAAACCCTACGAAGGCCCAAGGGGACAGCGCTATGATCTTTCCGATCTGCCAAATCGCCTTCTGGTCTGTCAGATCCGGCGTAGAAAAATAAGGCGCTATCTGGGCGCTGTGCGGCAGCACCATGGCCGCGCATGCAAAAACGCCAAGAACCAGCAAAAGCGCAAATCCGGTCTGCAGGCCTATGGCGATCCGCTTTCCTTTGATGCACAAAAAACCGACCAACAGTATGATCTCAACGGCGACCAGCACTTCTCCGAAATAAATGTCGTAGCCGAGCACCTGGTAGTGGAAACCGATCTGGAGCATATTTCCAAGCAGATTCCGCCCAAACA
>JAFUXY010000049.1 GCA_017477005.1 Lachnospiraceae bacterium
AAATGTCACTTTTTGCTTATAATCCATATCGCTCCCACTCTTCCTTTACGACGCTGGTTCCCCTGCAAGAACCATGACAACCTTGTTAGCATTATCGCACGACCTCCCAGCCATCGATGGTTCGTTCACTGGAATTAAAGTTGACTCCTACCTGAAGGAGCGTTCGCCCATCCGCGACATAGGGCTTCGCGTACCCGGAATCTTCGATCCGAAGTCCCTGAAACAGTTCTTTTTTCCCTTCGAAGTAATAGCGCAGCGTTGAAAGGAAAAGGCTCTTTCCGAACCGTCTCGGACGGCTCAGAAAATAAGGCACTCCGCTTTGAACCAGCCTGTAAACATACTCCGTTTTATCCACATAAAGAAAGCCTTCCTTATCTTCTCAAAATCCTGTATTCCGATCGGTAGCTTTCTGTTTGCCTCATGCATATTCCCGCCTCCTACTTTTTCCCCGCCGCATTTCAGCACCTTCCAATCATGTGCATCAATAATCGGTAATGGAAACCTTCTTTCCGTAGATCGTGGCAAAGTCATCACGCATGGAAATCGGCTCGAAGCCTCGCTCCAGGCAGGTCATCCTCATATCGTCCGCCTTTTTCATGTTGCCATGCTCCCGGACAAGGTCGTCGCAGCAGACCATGTAGGCCTTCCCCTCATAGCGGGGGTTGTTTTCCACGTACTGCGCCATGGACACGTCTCCCGAGCTGTTCCCAAAGGAAAGCACCGGCACCTTGCCGATTTCCAGCGCTATGGCGGAAACCTTGTTCATCTTGATGGTCTTGATGATCAAATCTCCGTCCAGGATCACGTTGTCGTCTTTGGAATAGACGTAATCCAATCCATCAGCATCCCCCTGTCCCGTGGCCGTCATGGTATAGCTCATGCCGATTACATGGTTTGCGGGAATCGGCAGGTTTCCGGCGACAATTCCGCGCACTACGGTACGATCCGATCCGCTGACAATGTAGCAGGTGAAATCATTGGCTGTCAGGTATTTCACCAGCGAAACCATAGGCTTGTAGAAAGCCTGTCCCCTCGTCAGATGCGTAAAGCCGTCCGCCTTTGTATTCATAAAGTCTTTGGTATAGGCCTTTAGCTGGCCGGGGGTCATTCCCTTGTAGGCAAGGCCAGCATATTTCGCGTGCAGCAGCTCGTTCCCTTCCGGCAAGGAACCGGTGGCAATGCCCTCCTCAAGCGCCTTCGCAAACTCTTTCATATCCTCCGGTGCCTGATAGGTTTCATCATAAAGCGCCCGATGGATGAACATCATGTATTCAAAATAGGACGGATACAATTCCCCGATGATCGTTCCGTCGAGGTCGAAGACGGCGATCCGATCCCGGACAGGGATGAAAGACTTGGAATTCTTGTTGGTCGTCCGTTTCACATAGCTTTTGAGCGAGGCCGCCGCAGCCGAGTCCTTCGTCCAATCTGTAAGCTCCACCGTCGTTTCTTTCTTGACTTTTGCCTTTGTCTTCTTTGCGGATTCTGCAGCTACGCTGACACCCCCTTCCTGCGGAGGGCAGACAACAGCCTGTGAAGACATGATTGAAATCGCCAATGCTGTCGCCAATACACGGGTTCTTGTTTTTGTTTTCATTTGTTGCTCCTTTCTTTATTAAAAATTATTAAGGAGACGCTGATTAAAGCACTTCCTCAGCTACTCCATGTTTCATCCCAAATACATCAGGATAAAGTACATTATAGCATGCCTCCCTCTCAAATTCCTCTCAAAGCGGCCGCATCTCTCCTTACTTCGCCTGCTCATAAAGCGCTTCCAGCGCTTCTTCCGTAACGGAGCCTACCTGATTGTAGATTACCTCTCCCTTTCTATTCAAAACGATGGTCTGCGGAAGGGCGAGGGAGCCATTCACAATCCCAAACACCGTTTCATCGGAATCATCAATGGCAAAAGGAATGTCCCATCCCTTCTCACGCACATACGCCAAAACATCCTCCGTGGTGAGATTCGCATGAACCGCTATCATCGCTATGTCGTCCTCATTTTCATGATAGAGCTTGTCAAAAAGTGGCAGTTCCTTCACGCAGGGACCGCAGTAGGTGGCCCAAAGATTGATGAATACCACTTTGCCCTTGGTATCCGCAAGATCAAAGGTGCTGCCGTCTATACAGGTGACTGCAAAATCGGGAAGCCTCTCTCCCACATGAAACCCAACAGGAGCATCACTTTCCGTCGGTTCTAGCGTCTGCAACGCCTTTTCTTTTGCCGACGGAGAAAGAAAGTTTGTCCATGCAAGCATACATACCAGCAGTACAATTGCGACACCGGCCAAGGCCTTTTTCCGGTTTTCAAGCCCGCCTAGCTGAAAGCGGATCGCATCCTGATGGCAGAATCCCCGGCACTGCCCACAGTGTATGCATTCATGGTCGCCCACCCTCTTGACATCCATCTTGCAGTTTCTTATACAGGCTCCGCAGCTGTTGCACCGGCCATAGTCCACCTTTACGCCTATGATGGACAGGCTGTTAAACATCCCATAGATTGCCCCCAGAGGGCACAGGAACCGGCAAAAAGATCGGTAGGAGAAAATGCAGGCAAGGATGGCGGCTACCATTATGACAAATTTTCCGGTAAATATAGGCCCCAGCATCGAAAGCCATGCCGTGTTTGTCGGGATCAGCCCCATGGCTCCCTCCAGCGTGCCAACGGGACAGATATACTTACAAAAGCCCGGCACCGGAATGCCCTTTAGGATTCCATAGTACACAGGAATAACGACGGCAAATATCGCCAATAGCACATATTTTAAGTAGCTGAGCTTCCTTGTGGCATTGCTCTTTTTTATTTTTGGGCTCGGAATCTTGTAGACAAGCTCTTGCAGCAGTCCGGCGGGGCAAAGCCATCCGCAGACAGTCCTTCCAAGCAGCATACCATATAGCAGAAAAATTCCAAGCACATAAAAGCCTATGTGCTTGTTCAATGAACCGAGCGCGTTCTGCAGCGATCCCAAAGGGCAGGCAAACGCCGCCCCCGGACAGGAATAACAATTGAGTCCGGGGACGCAGACGGCTTTTGCACTCCCCGTGAAAATTTCCCCTTCTGCAAAGCCCTTTATATGAGCATTATACAGGAGCGCGCTATAAAGCTGGATGATCCTGCGCTTCGTGGGTCTGCGCGACCCCCACCATGCTGTTTTTTCGTTTGTCATATGATTAACCAAGCCCGATACACTCCGTACATATTTTGGATGCTTTTATGAATACATCCCGCATGCTGCCGTTGAAGATACCAATGATTATACAGATGACTGCCAAGGCTATGCCTGCCATTCTTGCCGTTCTTATTTTATCCGCTGGCCAAGGAGAACCTTCGGTATTCTTTGTAATATCCACATGCAGCGCCGCTTTGTCCGCATTTTCATCTTTCATGCCCAAAACCACCAATAATACGCTATTGGCTATGCAGATCCCAAGGAATGGAAGGACAATGACAGCCCGCTGCCCTATGGCTTCTATGCTGTATATGTCCGCCATTGGGTCTTCCGCCTTTAAGCTCATGCCGCTCATATAAATGGAAACAACGGACGCAATAAACACGGTCGCCGTCATGACCCATAAAACCGATTGAACAATTAAGGCGGCTCTTTTCTTGTCCATAATCACTCCTTTTCAATATTGATTGTCAGTCCGCTGTAGGTGTCCTCGGTCAGATATACCTTGGTATTTTCTTTATAGCCCTTTGGCACTTTGAGAATGTGAACCTCGTAGACCCCCTCGGGATCGAAAAAGGAAGCCAGCCCGTTAGAATCTGTCGGTGCGAGTTCGCAGACCTCGTCCGTGCAAAACTGAACCATCACTCCCTCGACCGGATTCGCATCCTGGTCATATACATAAATCCGGTAGGCCCCTGCATCCGTATCCGAATCCTCTTTCGCATCTTCTGTCGTAGCTTCCTGTGATGGTTCTCCATTCAACAGCTCCTCGAAACGCGTCTCATACCTTTCTATCAGGGCTCCGACAACGGGCATCCCAACAATCGTGCCGTCTTTATCTACAAAGAACGAGGTAGGCCAGCCCGACGATATATCGAATGTGTCCTTCCATCCTTCAAACGGGAGGATGTTTTGATAGGTCACATGATTTTCGGCAAGAATCGTCTTGGCGCTCTCCAAAACCTCGTCACTCTCTGCGTCACCGCAAAGCCCAATAATTCCACAGTCTTTTTTGGCAAGCTCTTTGTCAAGCGCCTCCAGATCCTGAAGCTCGTCCAGGCAGTTGTGGCACCATGTGGCCCACACATTCACCATGGTTATTTCATTCTTGCGAAAGATTTCCTCGCTGCTTACTTTGTTTCCTTCAAAGTCCGTCGTTTCAAAGGAAACCTTCTTGCCGATTAGATCGTCATATGGTCTCGCAACTTCAGAAAACTTGAGGCCATCCAAAACATCCTTGCGCTTGGAAACAAGCTCTTCATATTCTTTTTTCAGCTCATCATCCAAGTTTTCTATATTCGCCGCGTCATCCTCGCTTGCTTCATTGTAGAAAAAGCTGCAGTCCCCGGCCTTGCCAAGCAATGTCAGTCTCTCTTTTGTCGTAAATTCTTCTCCATATATTTCATTGATGGTATCTACCAGCTCATCCGCATCCCTGTCCTGATCGATCACGACAAAGCCAATGAGGGGAACGACTTTGCTGTAATACTCATTGATTTCGTCTTCGCTCAAATCTTCTTTTGAGGTAATCGCCTGATAATCCTTTTTTGTGTATCCAATATAATCGAGGAATCCGACATACACGCCATCGCCGCTTGATATGTCGCTGGAATACGTATCTATCGTCCCGACGCTGTTTTTGTACTCGTCAGGCAGTTCCATCGTGATACCTATGTCCGAAAACTGATTGGATTCTTTCGATTCTTTCATCGGTTCTGAACCGCATGCGCTCAAAAAGCACGCAAAGCATACAAGAATCATCCACCATGCCATTCTGCTTTTCTTCATTTGAACCTCCTTGCTGGTCATATAAGATGGGCTTTCCGTTCCTGCACGTTTACCATCCGCTTATTTTAGCAAACAAAACGGGGCGGCGAAAGGGGACGTTTCAGAATGAAACCCCTTTTTGCAGGAGACTATATAAATTACCGTACAACCTCCCAGCCATCGATGGTTCGTTCACTGGAATTAAAGATTTAGGTCGCTGAAGATGTTCACCTTGCTGAACTTGGTCACCCCCGTCATAAATACAAACTTTAGATACCCGTCATAGCTCTTCAGCGTGCTGAAAAAGCCCTTGAATAAGGCTTTGTTGTGCTCAATCCGCTCTGTGTTCCCGCCCTCCAGCAGAGGCTTATCATATTCATCGACAAGGACGACTACTTTCTTTCCGGTTTTTTGAAAGGCTCTTTCTATCAGATATCGAAAACGTTCATCCAAAGGTTTTTCCTGATGCTCATCTCCATATAATGCTTCCCAATGGGTCAGATGTTCATTCAAGACATCTTCAAGGGCAGCATCCTCCTTGAAATTCTTCTTGTTAAAATCAATATAGAAAACCGGATATTCCTGCCACGCATCCGCGTTATCCTTTTCCAACTTCTCGATCCGAAGTCCTTGAAACAGTTCTTTTTTCCCTTCGAAGTAATAGCGCAGCGTTGAAAGGAGCGATCATCAACATCACAAACAGGAGGACGGTGATCCAGCTGCCTGCGTTTTTTGCGCCTGCCTTTCCTGGATGTCTGCTGGTATCCTTCTTGTTTTTTGGAAGAAGCGCGTTTTCCATACCGATAATACACGCGGATGTCAAGAGCGTCAGGATCGCGGATACTATGAACACAAATTGGAATCCGAATAATTCGGCCAGATATCCCAGGCCGACCACGGCTCTCGCCAGCACAAAGACAAGGAGATTCGGGGAAAATGCCGACAGAAATGTCCCGAGGGCAACCATGACAAGCCCTGCCATAAAAGGCAGCTTCCAGCCACGTTTTTCCAAAATCAGCGTCGTGATAAAAATGGCAGCGCAGGTAAGAAGCGTCTCTGCCGTCTAGCGGAAGACCGGCCGCCGTTGTATCGGATAGAAACTGAAATGGGCTGTGCAGAGATTTCGCCATCGTCGGAATAAATGCAGCTGATAGCCTTGACGCAAAATAAAACAAAAACGCAATCTGTCTTATGTAAAAAAGCGGAGCGATCATTAGCACTCCGGCGCCTTCGCTTGTATGCGCTGTGGCTTTCTTCTCTATTCTTCTTGCAATCACCCGAATCATGGAAAGGATGATCTCACCGGTTAAAAAAACAGAGGTGACGAGGACGGTCAGCAGGTTCAGAACCAGTGAGACAACCTGACTTTTTAGATAAGACCTGTCTACCACAGAGACCTCTGTAATTCCACGCTCGCAGAATCCGGACAGCGTATCATTCAAGGTTTCCCTTTTCACGCTGTCCGCAACAGAAATGTCTTTTCGGATATCCGCATAGATCTGATAACCAATCATCTGATCTCGGACGGAAACATCATCAGAACCAAGAAAGCGGCAACGGCAAAAAGCGTAAGCATCGACCCCGCAAACAGATAAAGTCTGATCTTGACGTCGTCCCTCATAATGCCAATAATCCTTTCCGAATCTTATACTGCAAATTTTATTCAATCGTCAGAATGTCTGAAAAACCGGTGACATCAAAAATCTCCTTGATTTCCTCCGACGCATTCCGAATCACCATGCGCCCCTGCTTATTCATGATTTTTTGAGCGGAAAGCAGTACACGCAGTCCTGCGGAGGAAATGTACTCCAACTCCTTGCAATCCACGATAAGTTCCGTCACGCCGTCCAATGACTCTTTGATCGCGCTTTCCAGTTCCGGCGCCGTTGTCGTGTCGAGTCGTCCCCCCAGAGTGACAACAAGACCTGTTCCATTTGTTTCTTTGTTGATGTTTAGCATTTGGTATCCTCCTTATCTTTCTTCCATTGCCGTAAAGAATTTTATTAGTTCCGATGTGGACAACTCCATCCACGTAGTGCGCATAGGATGTGCTCGCCCGCGCAAGCTCCTTCGCCAAGACTTTTTGGCATTCCTCATAGCAAGACTGGGGAACAACCGTTTCAGGGTTGTCGCTGTCAATCTGCATAATGGGCATCAATTCTATCACAAGGACAATTGCTGGCGTGCTCCGAAACATTTTCCTTACGATTGTCGTATTCATTCCCGTTCCCCTTGATCCAATATTCGATCATCAATAATCGGTAATGGAAACCTTCTTTCCGTAGATCGTGGCAAAGTCATCACGCAT
>JAFUXY010000461.1 GCA_017477005.1 Lachnospiraceae bacterium
CGTTTTGAAACGAAATATCCTCTGCCAACTGCTCTGCCTCTGAAAGAAGGCTAGTGACAATATCCCGTATGCTTTGCACAAGCTCAATGATCCAACGCTCCTGACTCAGCACCGCTTCATCGGCCACTGCGTACACCTCCGCCGTTTCCCTCAGCCAACGCGCCGGATAGGGGTAGGCCTGCGCCTTTTCATACAGCTTCAAAACCACTTCTGCCAGAACCTTATCCTGATCCCGACTGGCAAAGGTATCCGCCAAATTAAAAAAATTCGGATCCCTCTCCAGATACCGCTCTTCCAAAAGCGCATCCAATATTTCATTTTTGAGAAGAACCAGCTCCCTTTCATCCGCAATCCGCCTCGAAGGATCCAAACCGATTTCGTGAAAATAATTGCGGATTAATGACTGACAAAACCCATCAATCGTAGAAATCGAAGCGTTGGCTACCAACACCATCTGGCGTTGAATCCGCAGATTATCCGGCTGCTCGGTGCTCTTTTTGCGCAGCACTGCAAAAATACGATCCTTCATTTCCTGCGCCGCCGCCCGGGTGAACGTCAGCACCAGAATCCGATCTATATCGACTGGCTCCTTCTCGTCACAGATCCGTTCAATGATTCGTTCGACCAGCACGGCCGTCTTGCCGCTTCCGGCCGCCGCCGACACCAGGATATCCGTTCCTCTCGCTTCGATTACCTTGCGCTGCGCCTTCGTCCATTCCATGTCCTTCTCCCAACCTCTGCCGCATCAGAGAAAGCACCACGTCCGCGTCCTTCTCTTCCAACAGCTTCCGAAACCCGTAGCCTCCGAGCTTCGTATCCATCCCACAAACGCTGTGGAAGGCGCAAAAGTCGCAGCCTGTTCCTCCGTTTGCTTTTCGAAAAGGCTGCGCCGAGATCTCTCCCTGCATGATCTCCTCGCCAAAATCCATTACATTTTTTTCTACATAACGGCCGAGCAATTCAAAATTCTCTGGCGAAACCGTATGGCTGAACGCCGCAAGGGAACCGTTTTTGTTGACGCCCACAGGCACCACAATCGAAGTATAATTTTTCCCTTCCGCTTTTGCCTGCGCCAGTCCTTGGTCCAGAGCCGCCAACACCTCTTCATTGTCACAGACCACGCCCTTTTGTCTGAGTTCTTTTTGGATCAATTGCGAGATTTCTTCTGCGGTTGGCTGGTTCTTGACCTTCACCACCGGATCCTTGACCTGATAATACAGCACCGCCGCCGGTACCACCTGTTTTTGGGGAGCGCTCCGTCTGGTGACATCTGTAGCGACCTTCATATACAGGATCAACTGGAGCTGAAGCCCTTCGTACACATCCGAGATAACAAAATCCAGATCCCCGGATTTGTAGTCGATGATCTTGATAAATATCGTATCTTCTTTTTCAAAGACATCCATCCGATCGATAATTCCCGACATACGGAGCCTTGCATCGTCGGACAATTCATAGGACAGAGGGTGCCCCGACAACTCTGAAAGGGAAATTTCAAAATGCCGGGGGGCGAAAGTCCCCTGCCGAATCTGGTGCGTCAGCGCCCAAACCGTTCGTTTCAGCGTGCGCCGCATCCGTTCCAAAATATAGGTCTCCCTGGCACTGTCCAAAATCCGGATCTCCTGCATCGCCTGAACCGTTTCTTCAATGCTTTCTGCCAAAAGAACGTCACTTTCTTCCCGGGACACCGAAAACCAATCTCGGCCAGCTTCCTCTAATTTTTTCGAATAACGCTCCAGCGCTTCGTGGTAGAGATTACCCAAATCGAC
>JAFUXY010000462.1 GCA_017477005.1 Lachnospiraceae bacterium
ATCGTCTTTGGTTGCCGCAATAGTGTCTTTTTCCTTAGTCTTCGTGGCTGCCATCTTCCGTTTCCTCCTTGGTCAATCAGAAAGCAAGTCTTTTTCATCAACAACGAAATACACTATAACACTTTTTTTTCGTTTTGCCAACACATTTTTTTAATATTTTTGAAAAAATTTTAAGTTTTTTTTCAAAATTCAAAAAAATCAACGATTTTAGTATTACTGAAACGAAATTTGCTCCTCGATTGTCGAAAAAAAGGAATCGGTACGAATCGAAGAATCAAATTCAAAATGAATTTTTTCCAACAGAGCCGTGTTGATACGCGAGTAATATTTTTCACTCTGCTCGTCGATTATTTTTTGAAATACATTTCTCTTCCGGGTCTCAATGATTTTGTTTTTGTTTTCCTCCGATAGTTTTTCATTGTATTTGTCGACGCACATGATCCAATACGAGCAATCCTTGGTATCGATCCTATCTGAGATCTCCCCATCGTCTAGGGAAAAGGCTTCCTCTTCCACCTCAGCCGGATAGGTATTTCGGCCAAAAGAAATTTCCGACTTTTCTCCACTACTGAAGGCCGCCACCAAATCCTCGAATTTGACCCCCTCCTTCAATTGCTTTTCTATTTTGGGAATCTGTTTTTTATTCTTTGTGAAAAGCACATAGGCATCCATGATCCTCGCTTCGTCTTCGCTGATCTCCTCGTCCACAGATTTCATTACCTCAAAATATACCTTTTCCGCCAAGGCATAATGCTCGTACATTTTGTGAATATCCCGAAGCCGTACCCCTATCGCCTTCCGCTCTTTTTCGCTCAGAGAATCGTAATACTCCTTTGCGGCCACTTCTATTTTTTCGCTCTCCGCATCGTCCAATTCCATACCGCGTTCCCTTGCGTAAAGATCCAGCGAGTAGACCCGCGACAGATGATAGATCGCCGAGCGTTTGATCCCGTCTTCTATATCCGATGTATAAAATTCCTCGCTCCAAAGATCGGTCTCTCCCACCATCCCATATATATTTTTGTAATTCGCTAAATAGACCTTGGCCTCTTTCGTACCACAGGACAATGGCCCGATGGAAAACACGGTGAACGGATTCACGATCGAGAAAAACACCTGCTTCCCTCCCACCGTACAGCCTGAGAGAAACAACAAAAAACACACTGCCATTAATGAAAGCTTTCGTTTCGTCATCTCAACCCTCTACGATCAAATAGCGGCCATCTCCCACCGGAAATACTTCCTCCAGCTCAAGTATTTCCTCTTTCAGATAACCGGACACATCCATTTCCTCATCCAGATATTCAAACACATCTTCCTCGTTTTCGCAGACGACGGCGCAGACATCCTCCAAGAATGCTTCCGCCGCTTCGGGGGACTCCGCCACCGGTTCATCAAACAGTTTTCCCTGCTGCCTCAAAAACGCTTCCACTACTTCTTCATCAAACATAAACCTCTTCTCCTACCTGTATTTCTTTTCCCAATGCAAAAGAATAAAGCACGATTTCCTTGATCTCTTTTTTCTGTGTCCGCCCCAGGGCGTCCGCATACAGCGCCATCTGTTTTTGATAGCGTTTCTGCAATTCCTCTGCGGTCTCCACCCGATCCGTTTTGTAATCGAGCAATACGATTCCGTCCTCTTCTTCAAAAAAAGCGTCGATGATCCCCTGTACCAAAACCGGCTCGTCCGAAGCCTGCCCAGCGTCCTCTTCCTCTTCCAGAAAATGAGACGCCTCATCCATCATCACAAACGCCGCTTCCTTCTTCAGCCAGCCTCTCTTTGCGGCCCGATGCATCCGCTCGGCCAACGAAGACTGCAAAAAGGTTCGAATCGGCCGCTCGAGAAGCAGGCTCGTTTCCTCCTCACTGATCCGCCCTTCCTGCCGCATACGCTCCTTCTGCGCCGCATAGCTTTCTGAAAATTGCTCCGCCGAAAAATCAAAGCATTCCAAATAACGATGGAAGGCAGTGCCTCGTTTTGCCCCTTCGTTGACCGGGCTTTTTCCAGACACAAATCGCGGGATGTAGGGTTCCCTCTCTTTGAGATCGAATACCTTCTCCCCCTCCCCGCCCTCTTCAAACGCCGCTTCCAGGCTTCTTCGTTTGAGCTCTGATACCGAATATTTTCCCTTGATCCCCTTAGAAACAAGGTGCGGATAGGAAAAAGAAATCTGCGCGCGGCACCATTGCTTCAAATCGTCGGACGTCTGCTCTATGAGCTCCTTCAACTTCTGAAGCCTCGCCTCGGAAAGCACCTGTGAAGCCGTTTCCTTCAACACTAGATCCTCCAGCGAGATCGAATGTACCTCGAACAGATCCGGGTTCTGAACCGCCACCGGCAAGATCCAATCCAGATAGCATTTGGCGTGGCGGCGCGTCAAAGCCGTCATGGAAACAGCGGCCTTTTCTAGCGCCGTATCGGGCGGATCTCCAACGCCGACGACGATCAACTTTTCCTTCGCCCTTGTCAGCGCCACATACAAGATTCTCTGCTCTTCTCCCCTATCCTCGAGATCGTTCCGATACGACAAAAAGGCGCGGTAGACCGTGTCGGATTTCGTACGCTCCGAGAGATTGACGGCGTATAAGCCGAGACCAAAATCCGGGTGAATGACAATCGGCTCGGGCCGTCCCCGGAACCCCTTGGCGGCTCCTGCCAAAAAAACAATCGGAAACTCCAACCCCTTGCTTTTGTGAATCGTCATGATCGAAACCGCATCTTCCGCAGCATCCCCTTCGGCCTGTCCGAAATCCTGCTCGTATTTTTGCATGCGTTCAATATAATGCACAAAATAGAACAGTCCTTTGTAGCTGGTTTTCTCAAAACGAATCGACAAGGCGCACAGCTTCTCCAGGTTCCGTTTTCGCGCCTCCCCGCCGGACAGCGCCGACACATAGGCCAAATAGCCTGTCTCCCGCAAAATAGTTGTCAAAAGCTCATACAACGGCGTCCGATTGACCTGCTCCCGCCAATTGTTTATTTTTTCTAAAAATGTTTGGGTCTTGGAATCCCCCTGCTCTGCATAGAGGAAGACCGCCTTGAAGAACCGCTCCTCTGGGAAGGCGAGGCGGATCTTCGCCAATTCTTCATCCGAAAAGGAAAACAGGGGCGAATGCATCACGGAAGCCAGGGCGACATCCTGCAAGGGATTATTCAAGAGCCGCAGCAACGAAAGCACCGTCTCGACTTCCATCGCTGAAAAATACCCGGTCACGGAAACAATCTTGGAAGGAATGCCATAGTCCTTCAAGACATCCTGATAAGTCCCTGCAATGGCGTTGGCACTGCGGTGCAAGATCGCAATATCGGAAAAACGAACCCTGCGCAGCTCCCCGGTGTCCTTGTCGGTACACCGGCCTTCTTCCAATAAAGACCGAATCTTTTCAGCAAGAACCGTCGCTTCAAACGCCACCTTCGATTCGAATGGCCCGTCCTCGTATTCGCTGCCATCCGCCAACAGCACCTCCGTCTGGAAAGAAGTTCCCTCTGTTTCAGGGTAATAATCGGCTCCACAGGTCAGTGCCTGCGCCGCATCGTATTCCACGCCCCCCATATCCCGGTGCATACAATTCCGAAAAACCGCATTCACCGATTCCGTGACCTCCCTTCGGCTTCGAAAATTGCGGTCTA
>JAFUXY010000463.1 GCA_017477005.1 Lachnospiraceae bacterium
ACTTCTAGCGGTGGTTGTCACATTCGACCGTCCGATAGGCCATGGGATTGGCGAGATCCCTCAAAAGGTATTGATGACCAGAGAGGAAAAGTACGCTTATTTGGAGCAGATGGGCGTGGACATACTGCTGGAATTGACCTTTCGTGAAGAAATCCAAAGGATGAGTCCCGAAGAATTCGTGCATTCACTGGTTGATTTTTTCCATTTGCAGTATATGATCTGCGGGAATGATTTCCGGTTTGGCTATAAAGGTGCCGGAGATGTAGATTTGTTGGCGAAATGCGCGGCCAAGTATGGTTTTCGTCTTGATATTGTGGATAAATTGCGGTGTGAAAGCCGTGAAATTTCAAGCACTTTTATTCGGGAAGAGATCGCGGCCGGCCATGTCGAAAACGCAAATACTTTGTTGGGATATCCCTATTTTGTTGTGGGGGAAATTGTTCATGGAAATCATATTGGGAGCGATCGTATTGGCCGTCCGACGATCAATATTCATCCGCCAGCGGACAAGCTGCTTCCTCCGAATGGTGTCTATGTCACAGAGGCTTATTTGATTGGACGGAAATTTCATGGGGTGACAAATGTAGGATTTCGGCCATCGATTCACGAAAAAAACAAGGAAATTCGTATAGAAACGCATATTTTGGACTTTGATCGCAATGTGTATGATCAGAAGGCGAGGATCGTTTTTTTGAAGTTTTTGCGGTCGGAGCAGGCTTTTTCGTCTATGGAAACGCTGAAGGCCCAGATAGAGGCGGATGTGCGGATGACCTATCAATATTTTAACGAAAAATAGCAAAAATATTCAAGATTATTTTCTGCCAAAAAATATTTTATTGACAACACAGTTTGATTATTGTTATACTGTTTTTGATTTTGGAATTTTTTTGGGAACGTGAATGAGTTCATGTTTCCACTATGGGGTTTGAGTGAAAATGCCTGTGTTTGGGAGAGCATAGGGTATGGACGCTCGTTTTGAGGCCGAAGGATTTATTTTTCGGCTGAAGCAGGAGAACAATAGAAGGAGATCAATATGGGGAAGAAAATGGTCGGAGCCGTTGCGATGATTGGCTGTGGCGCCCTTACATTGGGCGTGGGACAGTCAGATGTGACGTTCGCGAAAACAAATACGCCGGACGCCGGAGAGTCATCGCTCTCCATTATGGATTTTCGGGGTGCCTTATCTATGCCCAAGGAGCAGCGGCCATTTCAGGCTTCCGATTCAATCGGGACAATCGATGAGCAATCCCAAAAAGCAGCGCAATCTGAAAACGAAGTGGATGCGATTCTAAAGGGACTTCTCGGCTCGCAGGCCGTAGAAGCTTCTTCTGATGAGGAATCGAAGGGAAAAGAAAGCGCGTCTTCAAAGACAGAAGAAACAAAAAAAGAAAGCGTTTCGGATGAAAAAGAAGGCGAAAAAGCAGCTGAAAAGACCGAAAAAGTCGATCCTTCAGAAGAGGTCGCTGAAACTACGAGCTCGGTTGAGACGGGCAAAGTCGATGTATACGGCTACAAGACCATAGGTCTTGCGAACGTCCATACCTACTTGAATGTACGGGATGGAGCGTCTCTGTCTGCGTCGATTATTGGGAAGATGCTGCCCGACAGTGCTTGTGAGATCGAAGGCTATGAAGGCGAATGGGCCAAGATTCACTCCGGAGACGTCCATGGCTATGTGATGGGGACGTATCTTTTGACAGGCGAGCAGGCCAAAAACAGAGCGGATTATTTGATGAATCAATCTGTGACTGTGCAAGCGACCGCGCTTCGCCTACGGAAAGATGCCAACACAGGCAGCGATGTACTTCGATTGGTCGAGTCTGGCACCAGATTGTCACTGACTGGCACGGAGGATGGCCAAAGCATTTCGTTCGCGGATCTGAAGGTGATCAAGTCAGCGGATGGCGGAGACAGTACGGCCGGGGCGCTGACAACCTCCGATGCAGATGGGTGGATTCATGTTTCCTTGAACGACCAGATACAGGGCTATGTCCGTACAGAGTATGTGAGCTTGGCAGATGGTCTGAGGACAGCGGAAAGTACAGTGGTTTCCCCTATGGACGCATCTCCGCCTATATCTGAAGAGACGCTTGCGGAAAGCCTGCCACCAGATGAAGGCGTGGCAGAGGATATCGCCGATCTTGCAGAAGCAGTGGATAGCGCTGAGGAAGAAACGGATCTTTCGGAAGCGGCGGATATAGTAGAAGAAAATACAGGCCTTGAGGAAGCGAAGAATGTTTCCGGGGAAGAGGTGAATCCAGAGGAAGAGCCAAAGGCCTCAAACAGCGGTGATTTACAAGAGAATAGTTCCGATGAAGCCGATCTCAGAGAGGTTGACTCATCTACCAACGAGTCTCAAAAGTCGAATGATTCTATAGAAGATTTGGGCGATCCTGTTGAAAATACGTCGGAGAATCGATCAGAGTCAGAGAAAAAACAGTCGGATTCAAAGAATACAGAGAAAAAGAAGTCGGATTCTGAAAAGAAGGACCAGAAAGCAGGCTCGGATATGAAGAAATCCGAAAAGCCTAAGACGGAGGTGAAAAAGTCCGGATCTGAAAAAGACTCAAAAAAGGGACAAAAAGCAGAGTCAGATTCCGAAAAGACTCAGAAAACCAAATCAGAGGATGAAAAGAAATCGGAAGAGTCCAAATCAGATGCGAAGAAATTTGAAAAAACAAAATCAGAGGACACAAAGAAATCGGAAAAGTCCAAATCAGACGAGAAAAAGTCCGAGAAGGAGGATGGTCAGTCTTTGCATGGGGTTTCGGGTGGTAGTATTGAGGTAGAATCTGAGCCTGAGACGCCGGATGTTTCCAAAAAGGAAAAGACGAAAAAGAAAAAAGAGGATATTTCTGCCCAAAATACAAAGAATCCAGAGGAAATAGACCCTGGTTCTCAGTCGCATCGGGCGGAAAATCACTATGTATATACGGAGTCGGAGAAGATATTGCTGGCCGGTATCATTCAGGCGGAGGCCGAAAACCAACCCTATGAAGGGAAAATGGCTGTCGGAAGCGTGGTGATGAACCGAGTGGACAATGATCAGTTCCCGGATACGATTTCGGGCGTGATTTATGCCCCGAATCAGTTCACACCGGCGGGGACAGGTCAGCTCGCTTCCATATTGGCTCATGGGCCAACCAGTGAATGTATTGAAGTAGCTACGGAAATTTTGAACGAAGATGCTCGGAATGTGCCCAATTTGTACTTCAAATCGGCGTATTATGCGAAGGTGCATGGGATACAAGGGTTCCAGATAGGGGATCAGGTGTTCCACTGATTTCCGTGAATTGATTATTATGAGAGGTTTACATTCTAGACAGATTGTGCTATAGTCGTAGCGTTTCACCCGCGAGACACGTAGTTGTGTGTCGGGTAGGAAGGCGTGTTGTATATTTTGGAACAATGTTGTATAGGGTAGCTTTGCCCCGGGTTCAGTCTATGGAAGGCCAACCCAGGCTTAATCTTGGGGTATTTACGGAAACGGCTGGTGAAAAAGCGGTTTTCTGCGATGAAAATCAGCGGTTTCTGAATAAAAAAGGAGGCATATTATGATCAAGAAAGAGAAAAAGCAGCAAATTATCAATGAGTATGCGCGTACTCCCGGAGATACTGGGTCTCCGGAGGTTCAGGTGGCGGTGCTGACGGCCCGCATCAAGGAACTGACGGAGCATCTGAAGCAGAATCCCAAGGATCACCATTCAAGGCGCGGACTTCTGAAGATGGTCGGAAAGCGCAGAAATCTGTTGGGATATTTGAGGAATGTGGACGTAGAGCGGTATCGTTCTCTGATCGAGCGTCTGGGATTGCGTAAATAAATACAACTATTCTATAAAGCCGGGCCTTTGGACTGTTTTTGAGAATCTAAGCGCCTGGCTTTGTATATGAGGAGAGAAGAATCATGAAAACGTATCAAATGGAACTCGCAGGAAGGATCCTGCGGATAGACGTAGGAAGAGTGGCGGCTCAGGCAAATGGCACTGTATTTATCCAATATGGGGATACGACGGTGCTTTCTACCGCTACGGCCTCGGACAAGCCCAGGGATGGTATCGATTTCTTCCCTTTGTCGGTGGATTTTGAAGAGAAGATGTATGCAGTCGGGAAGATTCCTGGCGGCTTCAACAAGAGAGAGAGCCGTCCATCTGAAAACGCAATCCTGACATCCCGTGTGATTGATCGTCCGATGCGGCCTTTGTTTCCAAAGGACTTTCGCAATGATGTAGCGCTGAATAATTTGGTGCTGAGCGTGGACAATACCTGTCGGCCCGAGTTGGTCGCTATGATCGGTACGGCAATGGCGACGAGTATTTCCGATATTCCGTTTGACGGTCCCTGTGCTATGACCCAGATCGGGATGATCGACGGTGAATTCATTGTGAACCCCGGTCAAGAGGATTGGGATCGGGGCGATTTGAGGTTGACAGTCGCTTCAACAAGCGAAAAAGTGATTATGATCGAGGCTGGCGCCAATGAGATCAAGGAAGAGAAGATGATCGAAGCCATCTATATGGCGCATGAGGTCAATCAAACGATCATTGCTCTGATCCGACAGATGATGGCTGAGGTAGGAAAAGAGAAATTTACCTATACTAGCTGCGCGGTTCCGGAGGAAATGTTCGAAGCAATTCGGAACATTGTGCCGCCCGAAGAGATGGAAAAGGCAGTTTTTACCGATGAAAAACAGACAAGGGACGCGAATATTCGTGAAATTACAGATCGCCTGGCCGAGAGCTTTGCAGACAACGAAGAATGGCTCGGGGTTTTAGACGAAGCGATCTACCAATATCAGAAAAAGACGGTTCGAAAGATGATCCTGAAGGATCACAAACGTCCGGACGGGAGAGCGATTGACCAGATCCGTCCGCTGGCGGCCGAGGTGGATCTGATTCCCCGCGCGCATGGTTCTGCCATGTTTACCAGAGGGCAGACACAGATCTGCGACATTGTGACCCTGGCGCCGCTTTCGGAGGCGAAGCGGATCGACGGGCTGGATGAATTTGTGACCGAGAAACGCTATATGCATCATTACAATTTTCCGTCTTATTCGGTGGGAGAGACCAGGCCTTCGAGGGGACCCGGACGGAGAGAGATCGGGCACGGCGCTTTGGCGGAGCGGGCGCTGCTTCCGGTGATGCCGAGTGTCGAGGAATTTCCATACTCCATCCGTGCCGTTTCAGAAACCTTTGAATCGAACGGGTCTACCTCAATGGCATCGACCTGCGCTTCCTGTATGGCGTTGATGGCGGCCGGTGTCCCGATCAAGAAGATGGTGGCCGGTATTTCCTGCGGTCTGGTGACCGGGGAAACCGACGATGATTATCTGGTGCTGACCGATATCCAGGGTCTTGAGGACTTTTTCGGCGACATGGACTTCAAGGTGACGGGTACGAAAGACGGGATTACCGCGATTCAGATGGATATCAAAATCCACGGATTGACAAGGCCGATCGTCGAAGAGGCGATCCGCCGCACGAGAGAAGCGCGGTTCTTCATTATGGACGAGTGCATGTCCAAGGCGATTGACGCGCCCCGGCCTCAGGTCAATGAATATGCGCCCAAGATCATCTGCATCCAGATCGATCCGCAGAAGATTGGCGATGTGGTGGGACAGCGCGGCAAGACGATCAATGAGATCATCGACCGCACCGGCACGAAGATCGACATCGACGAAGAGGGCAATGTTTCTGTCTGTGGAACGGACAGAGCGGCAATGAAAGAAGCCGTGCATATGATCGAGATCATTACAACAGACTTCGAAAAGGGACAGATTTTCACCGGAAAGGTTGTGAGCATCAAAGAGTTTGGCGCATTCATCGAGTTCGCGCCCGGCAAGGAAGGAATGGTTCACATTTCAAAGATAGCGAAAAACCGTATCAATCGGGTAGAAGATGTGCTGACTTTGGGCGACACGGTCAAAGTGATCTGCCTTGGCAAAGACAAGATGGGCAGAATCAGCTTCAGCATCAAAGATCTACGATAATACTATGAAGCGGATTGTGGTTGTCGGGGGCGGTCCGGCGGGGATGATGGCGGCCATTGCGGCCGCATCGAATCCCGAACACCGCGTGTTTCTGCTCGAGCAGAATGAAAAGCTCGGGAAAAAATTGTATATTACCGGCAAAGGCCGGGGAAATTTCACCAACGCAGCAGACATGGATCGCTTTTTGGAAGAGACAATCTCCAATCCGCGCTTTCTGTATGCTGCGTTCTACCAATTTTCGAACCAGGATCTCCTCGCGTTTTTGGAGGAAAATGGATTGAAGTGGAAGGAAGAACGGGGAGGGAGGATCTTTCCGGTCTCCGATCACGCTTCGGATATTACGAAGGCGTTGGAAAAGGCGCTGCGAAAGGCCGGTGTGAAGATCCGGCTGCAAACAAAGGTGACGGAGCCTGTGATGGAAAGTCCCAAAAAAGTCTGCGGCGTGCGGCTTTCTTCGGGAGAGGTCATGCCCGCGGAAGCGGTGGTTATAGCGACCGGTGGCCTGTCGTATAAGACGACTGGTTCTACCGGGGACGGGCTTCGGATGGCGGAGGCACTGGGGCTGGCCGTCAAAGAACCCTGTCCGGCGCTGGTTCCGCTTGAGGTAGCGGACAAAGAGCTATTGTCTCTGCAGGGCCTTTCGCTGAAAAACGTCTCGTTTTGCCTGTCGGCTCAGAGAAAAAAGTGCTTCGAAGGCTTTGGGGAAATACTGTTTACCCATTTCGGCATATCGGGGCCGATCGTGCTTTCTGCGTCTTCGGTGCTGGCCAGGCGGCTGCATCAGGGAGAAGCCTTTTCCGCGGCCATTGATTTCAAGCCTGCTGTCGAGGCGGCTACGCTTGATGCGCGCCTGCAGAGGTTGATCCAAACCCACCACAAAAAAAGCGCGGCTCATTTTTTTGACGAGTTGATGCCCGCCAAAATCCGTCCTCTTTTGGTCGAACGCGCCCAAATGGAACCGGCGCAACGGATCGGGGATATTACGAAGGTGCAAAGGCAGCGGATACTCGAGCTGTTGAAGTGCTTTCTCTTTACTGTAAAGGGAAGCAGAGGCTTCTCGGAGGCCATTATCACGCAGGGCGGCGTCAGCGTGAAAGAAATTCAGCCGTCGACCATGCGGTCGAAACGGATCGAGGGGCTGTCCTTTGCCGGAGAGGTTTTGGATGTGGACGCGCTGACGGGAGGTTACAATCTGCAGATTGCGTTTTCTACCGGGTATTTAGCCGGACGGAACGCGTGAAAGAAGATTTGAAATCCGGTTTGTCCTGTTGGTGGGTGGATTTTTATATGTTTAAGGAGGAATCAACTATGTCTCATGCGGTGAATATAGCGATCGACGGACCGGCTGGCGCCGGAAAAAGTACGATCGCGAAGCGGCTGGCGGCGGAGTTGGGCTATATATATGTGGATACAGGCGCCATGTATCGCGCCTTGGCGCTGTACTTCCTGGAGCACAGCGTTTTTTTGGACGATGAGGCGGCAATCGAGTCGGTCTTGCCGCAGATTTCTGTGTCGTTGGGCTACCAGGATGGGGCGCAGCGGGTCTATTTGAATGAAGAGGATGTTTCAGACCGCATCCGGAAGGAAGAGATCGGCAATGCAGCCAGCAAAACCAGCGCTTACCCCAAGGTGCGCGAAAAGCTGCTGTCTTTACAGCGGAATCTGGCAGAGGAAAACGACTGCATCATGGACGGGCGGGATATTGGCAGCTTTGTCTTGCCGAATGCAGAGGTCAAGATCTTTTTGACGGCGAGTGTGGAGGTGCGCGCCAAGCGGCGGTTTGACGAGCTGAAGGAGAAAGGCGAAGCGGCGGAGCTTTCTCAGATCGCGGAGGATATTCGCGTCCGCGATGAGCAGGACATGAATCGCAGCGTTGCGCCGCTCGTGCAGGCGGAAGACGCGGTGCTCCTGGATTCCTCCGGCCTTTCGATCGACGAGGTAGTGGCCGCCATTCATAGGATTATCGCCGAAAGGCGTACAGCATGAAGGTAATCACGGCTTCTACGGCCGGGTTCTGTTTCGGCGTGAAGCGGGCTGTGGATCTGGCGAAGCAAGCGGCCGCGGACAACGAGCACGGCGTGCTGACCTATGGTCCTTTGATCCACAATGCGTCGGTGATCGCGGATTTAGAGAAGCGGAATATCCGGGCCGTCGATCCGGAGGACGATGCGCCGTCCGATTCAGAGGAAAACACGATCTTGATTCGGGCGCATGGAGTTGGACGGGAGACGGAGAGGCAGCTTAAAGAAAGCTATGGGAAGGTCGTGGACGCAACCTGTCCTTTCGTCAAAAAAATTCATCAGATTGTCGCCGAGGAATCGGAAAAGGGCTGGACAATCATCATTATCGGATCGCCCAATCACCCCGAAGTGATAGGAATTTCCGGTTGGACGAACGGGGATTATTATGTAGTTGAAAATGTTTCAGATGCTGAAAAACTCCCTTTTTTCGGGGATCAGAGGGTCTGTGTAGTGGCGCAGACGACCTTTC
>JAFUXY010000464.1 GCA_017477005.1 Lachnospiraceae bacterium
AGACCCGTCACCAGATTTCGCCCGCGCACATCCATCGTCTCCGGCTGCGGCAGCGGGAAGCGGGTGCCGATATTGATCTTGACATCCTCAGCCGTCCGCTCACCGATCAGCAGATTGTGCTTCTTTCGCATATAACGCACGATCGCCTCGTCGAAATCGTCGCCCGCGATCTTGATCGACGCAGACACCACGGAGCCTCCAAGGGAGATCACCGCCACGTCGGCCGTGCCGCCGCCCACGTCCACGATCATATTTCCATAAGGACGCGAAATATCAATCCCCGCGCCAATCGCCGCCGCGATCGGTTCTTCTATAATAAATACCTCTCTGGCGCCGGCGGCATAGGCCGCATCCTCCACGGCGCGCTTCTCCACCTCCGTCACCCCGCTCGGCACGCAGACCGAGATCCGCGGCTTCCGATAGCTGCGGCGCCCGATGGCCTTTTGAATGAAGTATTTGATCATCTTCTCCGTGACCGTGTAATCCGAGATCACGCCCTGACGCAGCGGACGCACCGCCACGATATTCCCCGGCGTACGCCCGAGCATCAGCCTTGCTTCCTCGCCGATCGCCTTGATCTTGTTTGTATCCCTGTCAAAAGCCACCACCGATGGCTCCTTCAATACAACGCCCTTTCCTTTCACATAGACTAAAATACTGGCTGTACCCAAATCTATTCCAATATCCGCCGCTGCCATTCAGACAAACTCCTTTCAGACCCTAAATAACGATAACGCAATAATAATGCCAAAATCCCAAAGTACCGTACATTATAATCTATTCAAATCATTTTGCAATGGGTTTTCCAACTTTTTCATCGGGCTGCCGCCTCCAAAGCCGCCTTGACATAGGCGCTGGTGTAGCCTGTCCCACTGTTTGCGATATCCTCCGGCGTGCCCTCGGCGACCACCGTGCCGCCGCCGTCTCCTCCGTCCGGCCCAAGATCGATGATGTAATCGGCGGTTTTGATCACGTCTAAATTGTGCTCAATGATCACCACCGTATTGCCGCCGTCCGAAAGCCTGCGCAGGATGCCCACCAGCTTGTTGACATCCTCAAAATGCAGCCCCGTCGTCGGCTCGTCCAACACGTAGATCGTCTTGCCTGTCGACCGCCTCGAAAGCTCCGTAGCCAGTTTGATCCGCTGCGCCTCGCCGCCCGAAAGCGTCGTGGAGGGCTGGCCAAGCTTGATATAGGAAAGCCCAACTTCGTACAGCGTCTCTATCTTGCGGCGGATGGTCGGCAGATTTTGGAAGAATTCCAGGGCTTCTTCGACCGTCATATCCAACACATCGTAGATCGACTTGCCCTTGTAAAGCACCTCCAGGGTCTCCCGATTGTAACGCCGCCCGCCACAGATCTCGCACGGGACATAGACATCCGGCAGAAAATGCATCTCGATTTTTTTGATACCGTCCCCAGCGCAGGCCTCGCACCGGCCGCCCTTGACGTTGAACGAAAACCGCCCTTTTTTGTAGCCTCTGGCCTTCGCCTCATTGGTCCCGGCAAACAGATCGCGGATCAAGTCGAACACGCCGGTATAGGTGGCTGGATTCGACCGCGGTGTACGTCCGATCGGCGACTGGTCGATCGCAATGATCTTGTCAAGCTGCTCCACTCCCTCGATCGAATCGTGATCCCCTGGAAGACGATGCGCGCGGTGCAGCTGCCGCGACAGCGATTTGTACAGGATTTCGTTGATCAAAGAGCTTTTTCCAGAGCCCGATACGCCGGTAATGCAAGTCATGATCCCCAGCGGAATCGAAACATCGATGTCTTTCAGATTGTGCTCTCTCGCGCCGCGAATCGTCAAATACCCATTCGGCGTCCGCCTCGTTTCCGGCAGCTCGATCCGCTTCCTTCCGGACAGATAGGCGCCCGTCACCGAAGCCTCGCAGGCCATCAGATCCTCTGCCGTCCCGACGCAGATCACCTCGCCGCCATGCTCTCCGGCGCCCGGTCCGATGTCTACAATATAATCCGCCGACCGCATGGTATCCTCGTCGTGCTCGACCACCAGGACTGAATTTCCGAGGTCGCAAAGCCCCCGCAGCGAGGCCAACAGCTTGTCATTGTCCTTTTGATGCAGGCCGATCGACGGCTCATCGAGGATGTAGGTCACGCCTACCAGCCCGGAGCCGATCTGCGTCGCCAGACGGATCCGCTGCGCCTCGCCGCCCGACAACGTGCCCGTCGCCCTCGCCAGAGCCAGATAATCCAATCCCACATCGTTCAAAAATCCAACCCTCGCGCGGATTTCCTTCAGGACGAGCTGGCCGACCTGCTTTTGGTATTCGGTCAGGTTCATATCCTCCAGAAAAACCGCCAGATCCCGGATCGGAATCGTCGTAATCTCATAGATATTTTTTCCGCAAACCGTGACCCCAAGAGATTCTTTTTTGAGCCTCTGCCCCTCGCAGACCGGGCAGGGATTAATCTCCATGAATTCCTCGTACTCCGCCCGCATGCTCTCGGACTTGGTCTCCCGGTATCGCCGCCTTGAATTTTCGATCAGCCCCTCGAATTTCACATCGTAGATGCCCTCGCCCCAGCGCCCCATGTAGGGTACCTTGACTTGTCGGTCGAAGCCATGGATGAACATCTTTCGAATCTTCGCAGGCAGTTTTTTGTAAGGCGTATCCAAAGAAAATCCATACTCCTTTGACAGCGCCGAAAGGATCGCATGGGTGTAACTTTTTTCATCGGTCGAGGATTGCCAGCCCAGCACCGCTACGCAGCCTTCGTTGAACGAGAGATTGGGATCCGGTATCATCAGTCGCTCGTCAAATTCCATTTTGAAGCCCAGCCCAAAGCACTCCGGACAGGCGCCGAACGGATTGTTGAACGAAAAACTCCGCGGCTCGATCTCTTCAATCGAAATGCCGCAGTCCGGGCAGGAAAAGCTCTCCGAAAAATTCATCCGATTTGGAAGCACCGGCATCCTCTGACCGGACTCCTCTTCTGTCAACAAATCCCCGGCAGGCACTTCCTTGGGTTCCGGCGCCTCCGACCACTTCACAATGTCTATGATCACCAGACCGTCCGCCAGCTTCAACGCATTTTCAAGCGATCCGGCCAGGCGGGACTCGATTCCCTCCCGCACCACCAGACGGTCGATCACTATTTCTATGTTGTGCTTTTGGTTTTTATTCAGGCGGATTTCCTCGTCGAGATAATAGAGATCCCCGTCTACGACGACGCGCACATAACCGCTCTTTTTCGCCCGGGCGAACAGCTTCTCCTGCGCGCCCTTCCGCCCCCGAACCACCGGTGCCAATACCTGAAACCGCGTCTGTTCGGGCAGGGTCAAAATCTGATCCACCATCTGGTCGACCGACTGCTTGTAGATCTC
>JAFUXY010000465.1 GCA_017477005.1 Lachnospiraceae bacterium
AGGGTGTGGCTGGTCTGGACCTCCGGGCTGGATACAAACCGCAGCAGGACTTTGATGAATGAAGTCCTGACGGAATATTTGACGAAGTGCATTATGGAGGAACGCTATGAGTCCGGGGTGGATGCCCGAAACGTCTATTTGCCTCTGTTGTCTACCGTCAATGAGTTGGAAAAACGGGTAGGTCGGACGGCAATCGTTCGTGCCTATCTGGACGGAGACAGTCGTTTTTTTGAACGAAAATGGAAGGGTTATACTTCTAGCACGACAAACTGATATCCTTCCAAACGGACTTCGTTTTCTAGTGCGCCTATTTCGGGGAGGTTGTTTAACAAAACCGCCTTTATTTTTGCGGGAAGCTTCATGGTCTGCGGCTCGTTTTGGAAATTTCCGGCGACCAGGATGGTCTGCTCCCCTTCGCGTAGATAGGCGAAGAGATTTTTTTGCTCCGCAAGGTACGGCGTGAAGGTTCCGTAGACAAAGGTATCCCGGTAGGGGGAAGCTGTTCGAAGATGGGTCAGCTTCCGGTAGAATTGGAACACGGAATCCGGACGGGACTGTTGTTCGGCCAAATTGATGGCTGCATAATCGCTGTTGACCGGGAGCCAGGGCGTACCGGAGGAAAATCCGGCGTTTTTTGTGGCATCCCATTGGAACGGGGTGCGGGTATTGTTGCGGGAATAATGCATCATTTTTTCGAGGGCTTCTTCCCGGGTCAATCCAGCCTCTAATGCGACTTTGAAGCCGTCCTTTGCACCGAGCTCATCCGTGGCGGATTTGTTCCAAGAGTGAATATTTTCCATGCCGATTTCCTGTCCCTGATAGATGAAGGGAAGGCCGCGGGATAATAGAGACAGACCGCCCAGCATTTTCTTGGAGGTCTCGTTGATTTCCCCATCGGGCAGATAATGCGAAACACCTCGCGGTTGGTCATGGTTTTCGATGATATTGGAGTAGAATCCGATATTCGCCATTTCGCGCTGTGCTTCAAACACAGCGGTCTTGTATTGCTCAGGCGTGGGGCGGGACCAGTCGTAGATGCCGAGCGGCGTTCGGCCAAGAATGGTCTCCTTGAAATCGAACATCGATGAAAAATAGCCATTTTCTCCAATGAAATCGGCTAATGCGTCGTCTTTTGCATTGAATACTTCCCCGACTGTGAAGGCATCATGCGAGTAGAAGGAATTCTCGGCCATTTCCTTCAAAAAGTCGCCGATTCCATCTGCGGCGGCAAGCATATGGTCGATCGAAGATAGTCCATCCTCTCGGTCGGCCGGGAAATCCCGGAAGGGAAGGACTTTTTTGATGTTGATAATTGCGTCGATGCGGAAACCAGCCAGGCCTTTGTCGAGCCACCAGTTGATCATCTGGTACAGCTCGGCTCGCAGGTCGGGGTTTTCCCAGTTCAGGTCGGGCTGGCGTTTGTGGAAGAGGTGCAAATAGATTTTGTCGGGGTGCCCGGGAAGCGGCTCCCAGCAGGAACCGCCGAAATAGCTGCGCCAGTTGCAGGGCAGGGGTTCTCCTTCATGCCAGTCGCGGATGTAGAAATACTGTCCATATTTCCCGTCCGGATCGGCGCAGGCCTTTTTGAACCATTCGTGCTCGTCGGAGCAGTGGTTGATGACGAGGTCCATCAGGATGGCGATATCGCGTTTTTTTGCCTCTTCCAAAAGCTCGTTGAAATCGTCCATCGTTCCAAACAGCGGGTCGATGTTGTAATAATCCGAGATATCATAGCCCTGGTCTACGAGCGGCGAGCAGTAGATCGGGGAAAGCCAGAGGATGCCGATGCCCAGATCCTTCAAATAATCCAGCTTTTGCAGGATGCCCCGCAGATCGCCAATGCCGTTGCCTGTCGTGTCCAGGAAGCTCTTTGGGTAAATCTGATATGCGACTTTTCCATGCCACCATTTTTTCTTCATAGAGTTTTTCTCCTTGATATGAAAACTGATTTGACAAATTGCGTATCTCCCCTCAATAGGCAGTCTCGTTTTTTCGCCCTACAAGGCCGGCATAGGTTGCCCGGTCTGCTTGTGGTATGTCGAGAGCGTCCATCGCCTGTTCTAATGTCAGCTTCAGGTTGGACATCAGGTTCTTGATGGATGCAATTATGGTTTCTTGTCGTCCCTCCCTGCGCCCTTCTTGTCGTCCTTCCCTGCGTCCTTTTTCTTCACTTTCATCGAGTAAATTTTGTATTTTGTTGCTCATGGCCATTACTCCTTCTTCTGTATTTTTGAATTGATTTTTTCGCTCCGATGTTTTTGGAAATTTCTCGTAATAGTATTTATCAGATTCTACAAATAATTCCATCAAATCCGCAATCTTTGCCATGTTTTCTGTGCTTCTGTCTTTCACAGCAGCATTGACGTAATATTCGCTCATGCCATTGTAAACTACAGTGCCAGAAGATTCAATGACACGGTTGATCTTGTAATACATCCGACCTTCCTTAAAAATATCAAATTTCGAAATAAAAATAACGACTACGTCGGAAACATTTTGAAATTTTTGAGTTCCTTTTGGCGTTTCATTCATGATTATTGCTGCCGCATTGAAGAGTACCCGCTTCTGGTGGTCGTCATTATCGTCTTTTTGTACTTCAATGTCAACTTTGGCGCCTTCCTTTCCGATTGGACAATCCTCGAGAAGTTCAGCCTTTACATAAATGACTGGTTCCACATCCGCAAAGGCATCTAACCGCACGCCTCTCCCCTGTATATTGGCGATGGTATTCTGTGGTACAACCCGAAGAACCTTCACGGGAAACTGGAGAATTGTAGAAATAATCTCCTCACATACTTCCTTTGACTCTCCCATCTTGGTAAAGAAGATATCGTCAATCGGGTTCAGTTCTTTTGCCTGGGCGATAATTTTGTTTGAAATCATGGGCGATACCACCTTTCGTTGAAAAGTTGCTCAAATATTTGTATCGGGGTATCCATACGGAACAATCGTCTTTTCCTTCCATACAAAGAATATAACATATTTTGTCAAAAAAAACTATGAGAACCTTATTCTTCTGTTGAAAAAAGATGACCATTCAAGTCCTAGCAGCTGCTGATATAGTAATCCTCGCTATTCTCTTGTTCTCGCTCTGAAATAACTAGGTAGTGTCAAGCATTTTTTCAACAATCCCTTCCCCTTCCTCGTG
>JAFUXY010000466.1 GCA_017477005.1 Lachnospiraceae bacterium
TAGGGAATATGTATAGTTTAGCGGATATTATCGCCGAAGAAGCAGCAGAAAAAAAAGGAAGAAGAAACTATGCTCTCAGCAATAAAAAACATCATGGAGTCATTCGGAGTGACTATCGAAAAAGCAATGGATGCGCTAAAAATTCCACAGGAAAAACGTTCGATTTATGTCGGACGTGTACAGAATGGTTGATCCACTGCAAGCCAAATGACCTGCATCGGAAAAAATCTTTTTTAGAAACCAAGAACGGGGTGCTGGTAAATTTCCATACCAACACCCCAGCCACATCACTGTCTAAAAAACAGATCCAAACCAGCGGCGATAGCCTCCGCCTTTCTCTGAAGGGTCGCCTGAGAATGATCGGAGGCACGATCCCCAACCTCTATATCAATCGACGGGATCGTGCTGTAGGAAGTCTGCGTCAGATCCATCTCCAGGCTGCCGTTTCCACGCACAGGCAGACCCATCGAACGGAATCCCTCAATAATACTGTTTCCCAACCGGTTGTGCTCCTCCCAATGCGATTTGACCGGCTCCATATTACGATAACTTGCAATGCTCGGGACACTGCAGAAAAACGCGCCGCCATCATTCGTCGTGGAATCATAATGAATCGCCAGATGGCAGTCGGCATATTCATTGGCGATCAACGTGCGCGCGATATTATCAAGCTGTACGTCCGACGTTTCTCGGATCATCAAAACATGATACCCCTTCTTCAACAGCGTATCCCGGATCACAAGAGACGTTTGCAAGGTAGCCTCCGCCTCAGGTGTCCCATCGAGCAAAGTAGTCCCACCGGATACCGCCGTAGCCTCTATAGCGCCGGCCGCGGTACTGCCGGACGTGACTTTGGGCGTCCCATCCGGATGGCACAAAGTCTTATATCGCTCACCCCCGGATGTCCCATGCCCGGCGTTGATGCAGACAGTAATATTTTTGGCAGATTTCTTCCCTACCTTGTAAAGAGTCGCTGTCCCGCTGTTGATTTTTGAGTTTTGCGCATAGTTCATCGATGACTGAAAGTGAATCGTTTCCGTCTCATAGGAAGACGCCTGACTCCCCTCCTTTGCGGCTTGTACACAGGAATCAAGCTGTGATACCGGCGAAAGCAACGCCAACAAAACCGCGCCACAGATCGCGATCGCCTTCAACCCATTGACTTTTTGGGCTTTCCGTATCCTCTTTGACACTTTGCCTGCCTGAAAAAATGTAATCATCCCATTCCCTTCCTTTCCGTAGATCGCCATTCCAATAATCCTCACTATCTGTATAGTATACAACCAAGGGTCTACTCTAAGTCAATACTTATTTCGAAATTCAAGAAAAAAACTACTGTTTACGGCTGAATCTTGAATAGTAATAAAAAACCGCCAGAACGCAGGAAAAAATCTCCCTACCACCTGACGGTCAATTTCTGCGAAGTCGAAAGCTTCGCAATATATATGAAACGCAGCACCACAAATACCTGAATCCATTACTGGACCAACGGTTTGAAGGAGCCCGTGCTTGTAGTTACCGTGATGCTGCGGATCATATCCGGTTGAAACCTAAGCACTTTCTTCTTCCTTTTCGGACTGCATTTCTTCGTTCGCTTCATCAAGATCATCCAGCGATTTCCGATTCAAATCGTTGGTCCTTTGTTGTATTTCATTCAAACGCGCCTCTTTTTTCGTCGTATCTACGCCACTAGATTTGTCCTGCTTTATTTCTGATTCAAAGATACCGTCCTCGTCTTCCAGAGAATTTTTGAAAACGCTCTTTACATCCGCCATCTCAATAGCCTGTCCCGCCGTGATCATTGCTTTCATCCCTCTGGCCGAAATCTGAGCCGTGTCCCCATCCCTATTCCGGCTGTAGGCTTCCTCATTGTGCCGGGCAAGCCTTTCCTCCGCTTCCTCTCTCTCCTTCTGCTTTGCTGCCATTTCCGCCTGATTTTTCTGAGCCTCAAGGTCAGCGATCTCCTGCTCAATTGCCTGGCGCCTTTTTTGCTTCTGTTCCGGCGAAAGGCCTTCCTCATTACCGATTTCCTGCAGCTGCTTTCGCTTCTCATCAATCTGCTTTTGCAGAATCTCCAATTCCGGATTATTATCATTCTTTCTAGGCATGGCAATCGGCCACGCCTCGCGACCTCCATCAATCCCACTCAATTTCATACTGGACCTCCCATAGTCTTTATTTCGGACGCCTTCACTATTTGTTTCGCCCTTTTTCATTCCGAAATAAACCCCTATGGCGCGAACAGTCGATTATTTGACATGAAATGTAACCTCAGCCCCACTTTTTCAGACTCAGTATCACGCAGAATAGTTCAAAAAAATATCCATCTCATGCCATTTTTCTCCGCCCCAATTCGACTTTGATTCGCCAAGATCTCTAAAACCCATTTTCCTGTACATTTTGACTTTGTTATTGAGACAGGTAAGCACGAGCCTCCTGCGTCCCCGCTCCTGCTCTTTTCTGCAATAACAAAATACCAGTTCCCTCGCCAGTCCCAGCCCTCGATATTCCGGCCTGACATCTAGGCCCAAAAGCATAATATTTTTTCCTTCCGGTTCATGCAGCGATATATCTGTGAAAAACTCATCTCTGAACTCAAACTCTGAAACCGCGATTCCATTCAAAAATCCAGCCATCCTGCCGCTTTCTTTGTCAATGGCGACCAGAAACAGCTCCGAGGCAGCGCCGATTCGATCTATCATATGCTCCCTTGCACACGCTTCATTTGGCGGGAAACAGATCTTCTCTATTTCCACAGCTTCTTCCGCCTCTCCTGCGTTTTGGGTTGATAATGAGCTCCTTTTCATCCAGTCGATCAATAGCCTCAAAGGGGTAATTCTTCCATGCAATCTCGTTGAATCGATTCCCCTCGCTATCCTGAAATCTGGTCAAATACAACAAAGCGAGGGTAAGGTCTTCTATCGCATCCTGTTTCGATTTTTTCTCATCCATTCTTCAAAACTCCTTTTCTTTTTGTGTTATCCTGTTGCAAAACGATGTATGGCACAAATTACATCTTGCCATTACCTCTCAAATAAATCATAGCCATTGCCTTTCGAAAAAATTATTCCTTGTGTCCCATAGTAAAGTGATGTATAATTTGGATGCTGCGTCTTCTGATTACAGCAGAAGGAAATTGTGCCTTCTTAATGAACCCATCTACGAAGGGAGAAAATTCATGAATTTGCCTGTTGCGACCAACATCCTCTCCGAATCCTTCCTGAAAAACTTCCAAGACGGTCTGATCAAAAACTGGCTCTTGGAGGAAATGCCCGGATTTTTGTCCATTCTATGGTCTGTCATCCTGGCCTTTGTGGTCTATTGGGTCGGCGTGCGAATTATCCGCATCCTGCTCGACGTGATCACCAAACCCATGGAGCTTCGAGGCGTAGAAAAAGGAGTGATCACCTTCACCCATTCGATGGCGCGCATCGGCCTCTATGTCATCTTGATCGCGATCATTTTGCAGCTATTCGGAGTGACGACTTCCTCGATCGCAGCGGCCATCGCTTCCGTAGGACTGACAGCCGGTCTCGCGCTGCAAGGCTCGCTGTCCAACTTTGCCGGTGGCATTTTGATCCTCGTTCTTCATCCCTTTGTAGTAGGAGATTACATTATCGAAGACAACCACGGCAACGAGGGAAAGGTCTCTGAGATTACTATTTTTTATACCAAATTGAAAACCCCTGACAACAAAATCATTGTCATTCCAAACGGTGCCCTGGCCAACAGCTCGCTGACAAACGTGACCACCAGCGACAAACGAAGGGTAGATCTCGTAGTCTCCATCGGCTACGAAGACGACATTTCGCATGCCAAAGCGGTGCTTGAAGAAATTGCAAACGCAGAGCCAACCCGGCTATCCGAAGAAGAAATTCAAGTCTTTGTGGACGACCTCGCCGAGAGCGCCGTTTCGCTGGGGCTGCGGTTCTGGGTGGCCACCGATGATTACTGGACAGCCCGCTGGCGAGCTTTAGAAGAAATCAAGCTCAAGTTCGACGCGGAAGGAATTTCAATCCCCTACAACCAGATCGATGTGCATATGAAATGATGTCACCATTTTTTCACACCAAAGCATCAGGATTGCCCTTGAAAGAAGGAAGCGCTTTAATCAGCGTTTCCTACATTTTTTTGGGCGTATTTGCTGCTTTTTCATACATTTATCCCACATATTTTACATATTATTTTCCGTTTCAGAACAAACAGGTATCATTTGGATATCATGATACAATCTCTGCCGGAGCGCAAAGCACATGCAACTTTCCGCCAGAATCTTTGATAACAAGGTTTCTCACATTTGACTGATAATCCGGAACTGTCACTTTAAATGCATGGTTTTCATCATCAATCTCATATCGCAATTTCCGAAACATCGTTGCAGGCAATATCATCTGGCATGGTAATTCCATCTTATGTGCAATGATATGAAAATTTGGATAAATCAATTCTCCAAATTGAAAGGTGGATATGGCATAGAGCCGTCCCTCTGCACTTCCCCCGAATCCACCAAACTCTACATGGTCAATCACTACTTCCGCACCAAGTTTGGAGAGAAATTTTTCATCATCTACCCACACAGGAAATAGCGATCCTGTGTCTATCATAGCATCAAGACCATACCAATTCTGTAAAAATGTAATAGGACGCTGTGTTTCATTATCCAATGGTAATGTAAACTGTTTCATAACATACACCCCACAATTCCCATCGGTCCAAGACTATCTGGAGATGTATATCTAACTACCAAATCCGGCTCATTATCGAATTTAATCTCCAATAATTCAGTCGAATTCTTTCCAACATATTTCACTACTGCAGATCGTACTGTTGCACCGTTTTCCCAGTCAATATCCGCTAAACCTATCCATTGCTCCGGATACTTTTCTTTGATTTCTGTCCAAGTCATGCGTTCCTGCATAGCCACCACCTCCAAATTTCCATCTCAAACATTTTTCCAATCATTAACTTAAGGAAAGCACTGATTTAATCGTATTTCCTCAAAAACCATGCACACAAATCACATAGGAATGCACTTCGTGCAGCGATTTGGTGCAAAGGAAACGCTTTAATCAGCGTTTCCTTAAATTTAACACATCATATATTAGATAATCTTACTAGAGTTTATAATAATCATTTCAGCTAAGTATAGCGGCAGCAACATGACAGGCATCCTTAAATATGAAATAGCCAAAAAAAGGAGCGTACCACTTTCGCAGGCGGCACGCTCCCCTTTTTCGTAGTCCTTATAACTGCGTCAATCCCCTCGTCAAAGACGGCACCATCTGCTTCTTGCGGGAGACCACACCCGGTAAAGTCGCCGTCCTCTCACCAGTCAGTGCATCCTCTCCAAATCCATTGGCGATCACCGCCTCCGAATCCTTTCCGAAACAGATCACCTCAGATTTTTGCTCAATCACATTTGTCAGCATACAAAAGATCATATCCACGCCCTTTTCCACCACAGCATCCTCCAGACACTGTGCAATATCCGGCGAGAGCTTGTCGATCTGATTTTGAGACACTACGCTAATCTGCGACACGCCAAAATCAATATCTCCCTGCGTGAAAATCTTGAAATCGGTAAACAGAATTTCTTTCGGGGTCTTGTCGCCAAAATCGCTCCCGGCCTCAAACATTGCCAGAGCGTGCTTCTCATAATCCACACCGAGCATCTTAGCCAATTCCTTGCCCGCCGCCACATCGATCGGCGTACAGGTCGGCGACCGGAACATCAACGTATCCGACAGAATCGCTGAAAGCATCAGTCCTGCAATCTGCGGCTCAATCTCGAAGCCCTTCTCCTTGAACATATGGAAGATAATCGTATTTGAGCAGCCTAGAGGCTGGTTGCGGAAGAATACCGGCAAACTCGTCTGGTGTCCGCCAATCCGATGGTGGTCGATGATCTCCAAAAGCTCCGCATCCTCTACGCCATCCACGGCCTGCGAAAATTCGTTGTGGTCCACCAGAATGATCTGCTTGGGCGACATATCCAGCAAATGACGCCGTGAAAACATGCCCACATACTTGTGCTTGGCATTCAGCACCGGGAAGGAACGGTGGCGCACCTTCGCCATCGTCTCGGTAATATCCTTGATAAAATCATCCTCAAAACAGGTAATGAGGTTTTCCTTTGTCATAAAATAATCGACCGGAATGCTCTGGTTGATCAGCCTTGCCACCGTAAAGGAATCATACGGCGTCGTAATCA
>JAFUXY010000467.1 GCA_017477005.1 Lachnospiraceae bacterium
GAGCTGATTTTGCGGGAAACGGACGATCCGACGCTCCGAAATTATGCGATCAATATTCAAAACTCCGGCAAGGTGCTTCTGAATCTGATCAACGATATCTTGGATTTTTCCAAAATCGAAGCAGGGAAGACGGAGCTGTTTCCGGATGAGTACAACCCGGCGCATCTGGTTTCGGAGCTCTATCAAATGCTGTATTCCCGTACAGCGGAGAAAGGGTTGACCTTTGTGGTGGATCTGGATCCGGCACTACCGCATATGCTCTACGGCGATTTCAACCGGATCCGGCAGATTATCCTGAACCTCCTGACGAATGCAGTCAAATATACGAAAAGTGGAGAGGTAATGTTGGCCGTGTCGTATCAAAAAACCGGAGACACGCAGATCAATCTGGAGGTGTCTGTTTCGGACACGGGCATCGGCATCAAAAAGGAGGACATCGAGAGGCTGTTCTTCGCCTTCGAACGCATCGAAGAGGAGAGAAACCGGGCGATCGAGGGCACAGGTCTCGGCATGAATATTGTGCGAAGGCTGCTGGAGCTGATGGGCAGCCGACTGAACGTCGAAAGCGAGTACGGAAAAGGAAGCACCTTTTCCTTTGCCTTGGATCAGAAGGTAATCGACTGGACAGGCGTGGGGCAGTTTGAAAAATACGTCGATGTGGGCCGCGGGAAAAAGGAGCGTTACGAGGCGTTGTTTTCAGCGCCGAACGCAAAAATTCTGCTTGTGGACGACACGGATATGAATCTTTTCGTAGCCAAGGGGCTTTTGAAACATACAGAGCTGCAGATTGACACGGCTGTGAACGGCAAGCAGGCGTTGTCCATGACGGAGAAAAATGGTTATGATCTGCTGCTGGTGGATCATCGGATGCCTGTCATGGACGGCGTTGAGATGATCCAAAGTCTGCGGTCGGATTCGGACAACCCCAATCAGAAAAAGCCCTGTGTGATCTTGACGGCCAATGCGGTAGCGGGTGCGAGAGACGAATATTTGGCGTCCGGATTTGACGATTATCTGGTGAAGCCGATTACGGGCCTGCGTCTCGAAGAGACTCTGCTGAAATACCTGCCGCCGGAGAAGATTGAGTCCAAAGAAAAGGAAGGCGATCCGGGCGCAGACGAAGAATATGATTCGCCAAACAAGCTGTCCGTCCGCAACGCCGAGCTGTTGGCGCTCGAAGAAAAGGGATATCTGAATACCCGGGAGGGTCTGGAATATACGGCGGACGAAGCGATGTATCTGGCGGCGGTCGGTCTGTTTGCCGCAAGCATCGACCAGAAATGCACAGAGATCGACACGTATTATGAAAACGAGGACTGGAAGAATTATCAGACGAAGGTGCATGCGCTGAAAAGCTCCGCGAGGGTGATCGGCGCTGAGCGGCTTTCGGAGTTGTCGAAAGCGCTCGAGCTGGCCGTCAAGGACGGGGATTTGGACTACGTGCGGGAGCATCATTCCGAAATGCTTGCGTTCTATGGGTCTTACAAAAGCAAATTGAACAAACTGGTTGCTTCGCAATAGAGTGGTTCAAGCGAGCAAATGTCCTTTGCGTACGGCGTTTGACGAAAACGAGAAATACTGCGGCAGATGCCGGGACTGGGTGTATTCAAAAAGCGTCCCATTTCCGTCGAAAGTAATACTCGTGATCACGGCGAGGCAATTGTAATCCCTCGCCGAAAGATGCAGATATTTTTTGTCCAACGCGGTGATCTTGTCTACGGTGATCACCCGTTTGGAGCTGACAATTTTCACGTCTAAAACATTTTCGAGATAATCATACACGGATACTCCGGCGATCTCTTCGGTCAGTCCTTCGGCTACGCTTTTCAAAAAATAATTGTGGTTCATGATCAGAGGTTTGTCGTCTATCACATGGACTCTTTGGAGGTAATAAACGGCCTCCCCCTCCGGAAAACCGGATTTTTCCGCCAGCGCTGCGTCCACAGTGCATTCCTCAAAATGAACGACATCGGTACGGTAGGACAGTTTGTTTCGAAAAGCGGCCTCCCGGAAGGTCTCGATCTCACTGGAGAAAAAGGAAACGGTTTCGGAGGTATGATAAATGCAGCGGACACCCTTCCCCTGCATCGCCTGCACATAGCCCAGCTCGATCAAACCGGAGAGCGCGCGGCGGACGGTATTTCTCGAACAGGCAAATTCCGTGGTCAATTCATTTTCTGAGGGGAGAAGCTCCCCGAACGGATATGTCCGGTCTTCAATTCGATTTTTCAGTACCTGATAAATATCCTGATATCTTGCTTTCGGCATTTCGGCCATCCCTCCATAAACTTCATTCGTAATCAAAGTGCATTTGCCCTGCGCCAACGCTTCCCTTCGCTTGTTCACATCATTTGAACAACTGATAACAGTATAATGGATTCAAGGTAATAAGTCAACAACTTGTTTGAACAATTTTGCAAAAGTCTATTGACATGTTCATACAAGCGTGGTATAACATAATCACAATATGTTCAAACAAGTTTGATTGTCCGTGACTGCAGCACGAAAAATCGGCTTGGCAATGCAAAATTAATAAGGAGGTCAAAAATGGGGAAATACACAGAAGACTCCAAAGAGATGCTGAAGCTGATCGGGGGGAAAGAAAACATTGCGGCAGTCTCGCACTGCGTTACCAGGATGCGTTTCGTACTGAACGATCCAAAGATTGCGGATGTCCCGGGATTGGAAAAGATGAAGGTGGTCAAAGGCACCTTCACACAGGCCGGGCAGTTCCAGGTGATCATCGGCAACACGGTCGCGGATTTTTATGATGATTTTACAGAAGTAGCAGGCGTATCGGGCGTGTCCAAGGATCAGGTCAAGAATATGTCCAAGCAAAACCAGAATCCATTGCAGCGGCTAATGACCGCGATCGCGGAGATTTTCGCGCCGTTGATTCCGGCTCTGATCACCGGCGGTTTGATCCTGGGCTTCCGAAATGTGATTGGCGACATCGATATCAATTCTGCTATGGACGGTATGCAGGCGATCAAGGACACCAACCAATTCTGGAGCGGTATGTACGATTTCCTGTGGCTGATCGGTGAGGCAGTCTTCCACGTTGGCATCCCGGTCGGCATCTGCTGGTCGGTGATGAAGAAGATGGGCGGCACCGAAATCCTGGGGATTATCCTGGGTATTACCCTTGTATCCGGACAGCTTTTGAATGCATATGCGGTGGCATCGACGGCGGCGGAGGATATTCCGGTTTGGAATTTCGGATTCGCCAAGGTGGCGATGATCGGCTACCAGGCGCAGGTCATTCCGGCCATCCTCGCGGCGTTCGCGCTGGTGTATCTGGAACGGTTTTTCAAGAAGATCGTACCGACAGTGATCTCGATGATTTTGGTTCCTTTCTGCAGCTTGCTCTTGGCAGTAATGGCAGCGCACTTTATTTTGGGACCGATCGGTTGGAAGGTTGGCTCTGCCATTTCAGCAGTAGTTTATGCGGGAATTACAGGTTCCTTCCGAGTCGTATTTGGCGCGTTGTTTGGCTTCTTCTATGCGCCGCTGGTAATCACCGGACTGCACCATATGACAAACGCCATTGACACGCAGCTTGTAGCAGACTTCGGCGGCACGATGCTCTGGCCGATGATCGCTCTTTCCAATATTGCGCAGGGCTCAGCGGTTCTCGGTATGATCTATCTGCAGCGCAAGGACGCGGAAAAACAGGAAGTCAACGTACCCTCTGGAATCTCTTGTTATCTGGGCGTGACAGAACCGGCGATGTTCGGTGTCAACTTGAAATATGTATTTCCGTTCATCTGTGGTATGATAGGTTCGTGTGTGGCAGGCATTTTCTCGACGGCGCTGCGCTGCACGGCAAACTCTATCGGCGTAGGCGGACTTCCGGGCATCCTTTCGATGCAGTCCCAGTCGATGCTTCCCTATCTCTTCTGTATGTGCGTGGCGGTTGTAGTTCCGTTCATTCTCACGGTCGTCGTAGGCAAGACCAGAGGGGTTGACAAGGAAGCGGCAGAAGCGGCTCTTTTGCAGGAACAGGAAAAAGCGGCAGAGGAAGCGCTGGCCTCTGAAGAGGTTCGTACGATTATGGCGCCGGTGTCCGGAAAGGTAATCAGCCTCGAATCCATCAACGACGGCGTATTTTCGAGCAAGGCCTTGGGCGATGGCGTGGGGATCATCCCGGAAGACGGAGTGGTCGTGGCGCCCTGCAGCGCAAAGGTAACGACGCTGATCGACGATTCGAAACACGCAGTCGGGCTGGCGCTCGGCAATGGAATGGAGCTGTTGATTCACGTAGGACTCGACACGGTGGATATGAAGGGAAAAGGCTTTGCATACAAGGTCGGTCTGAATGAAGTGGTGAAGACCGGCGATCCCCTGATTATCTTTGATCGGGCGGAAATTGAAAAAGCGGGGCATCCGGACACGGTCGTATTCGTGGTGACAGATGCCGGAGAAAACAAGGTGGCGATGCATTCCGGCAGAAACGTAGAAGCGGCGAGAGATGCCGTGATGACGGTTGGATAAATGTAATACAGGATTCGCCCGTCAAAGGTTCAGAAGATGGCCTTTGGCGGGCGGGGGCAAATGCAAATATAGAAGGGATGGAATTATGTTGAATGTGAAAGACAAGGTGGTTTATCAAATTTATCCGAGATCTTTTATGGATTCAAACGGGGACGGCTTCGGCGACCTGAAGGGCGTGACGATGAAGCTGGATTATCTGCAAAATCTTGGCGTGGATTATCTGTGGCTAACCCCTTTCTTTATTTCGCCGCAGGTAGATAATGGGTATGATGTGGCGGATTACCGCCGCATCGACCCAAAATTCGGAACGATGGAAGATTTCGAAGAACTGGCGGAGGAAGCGAAAAAGAGGGGAATCGGCCTTATGTTGGATATGGTGTTCAACCATACATCTACGGAGCATGAGTGGTTCCAAAAAGCGTTGGCGGGCGACGAAGGCTATATGGATTATTATATTTTCAAAGAATCGCCCAAGGACGCGCCGCCGACAAATTGGCAGTCCAAATTCGGAGGGAACGCCTGGAAATACGTTCCCGCATTGAAAAAATGGTATCTGCATTTATTCGATGAAAAACAGGCGGATCTGAACTGGGAAAATCCAAAGGTTCGTGAAGAATTGAAGGAGATCCTGCGTTTTTGGAAGGCCAAGGGGGTCAGTGGGTTCCGGTTCGATGTGGTCAATCTGATCTCCAAAGCGGACTTTGAAAACGACTCGATGGGGGACGGACGCTCTCATTATACGGACGGCCCGCATGTCCATGAATATTTGAAGGAATTGGTGGGCGATGCCGGAATCGAGGATATGATTACCGTGGGAGAAATGTCTTCGACTTCACTGGACAATTGCATTCGTTATTCGGGCGCGGACGAGCATGAATTGTCGATGGTATTTCATTTCCAGCATTTGAAGGTGGATTACAAAAATGGAGATAAATGGTCGCTGATGGCGCCCGATCTGGGGGAGCTTGGCCGGTTTTTTGTGAATTGGCAGGAAGGAATGCAGGATCATAATGCCTGGGACGCTTTGTTCTGGGACAACCACGACCAGCCCCGGGCACTTTCCCGGTTTGGAAACGAGGGAGAGTATTGGGAAAAATCAGCGAAAATGCTTGCGGGATTGATCCATCTGATGCGGGGCACGCCGTATATTTATCAGGGCGACGAGATCGGGATGACCAACACGCATTTTCACGATATCCACCGGTATCGGGACGTGGAGAGCAAGAATTATTTTGAGATATTAAAGAACAATGGCTTGTCGGAGGAAGAGGCGATTGCGGTTGTCGATGAAAGGAGCCGGGACAATGGCCGGACGCCGATGCAGTGGAGCGCGGCAGCGAACGCCGGATTTTCGACCGGAGAGCCGTGGATCGAGGTGGTGGATAATTTCGATCGGATCAACGCGGCCTCCCAGGTCGAGGATGAGAACAGTATCTTTTCGTTTTATAAGAAATTGATTTCTTTGAGAAAAAGCCAAAAGATTATTTCCGAGGGAAGGATTTCATTTGAGACGGATCTGCCCGTGGGCGCGATCGGCTACACGAGGGAATACGAAGGGAAAAAACTGTGCGTCTTTGGAAATATGACCAGCGAAGAAATAGCGGTGAATGACAATGGCGTTTTACCAGCAGGCGCTGTGCTGAGTCAAAATGATTCAGCTCGGCCCGACGTGCGTGACGCAGGATTTGCGCTGCGGCCCTATGAACTGGTGGCGGTTTGGGGGTAGAAGGATACGGAATTTTGTGTTATGATAGAGAGGATAAAGGAGGAAATCATTGATGAAAACATGAAATCGCAAATTTGAGGAGGGTGGCTATGCAAAGAAAAGATATTAGCGCAGGAAGACGTTATGGACATCGGGAAAAAAGGGAAATACCTCACGATCATATTGTGCTGTATATAGGCATCTACACGAGGAATGGCGAGGAATTGGTCATTCATCGGCCGTCGCACAAAACGGAAGTGATCTATTGCGAGCCGATCGAGATATTTATGGAGCGATTTTATAAAAAATAGAAAATGCCTGGCAAGCAACAAAAGAGGACGCATTATGAAGAAAAATACGGCGGGGCGGACCATGGTTTATTATGGAAAAACCCTGATCAACCACTGGCAGTTTTTTCTATTGGGAATCGTTTCATCCTTTGGCTATACCTATTGTCTTACCTTTTTGAACGCTCAGGCCGTATCGGACATCATCGACCGGGTGGGCGAGGGAGGTATAGCCGCGGAAAACGTGCTGAAAACGTTTTTTCCCTCTATTTTTTTGTTGGTCGTTGCAAATCTAATAGGCCAGATTTGCTCGAAGCTCCAGGATTATGCGGTTTGGAAATTGGAGATACTGGGGTATTACGATCTGTCGACCCTGGTGTTTGATTCTTTGTCCAACCAGAGTATGACCTTTCACAACAGCCGATTTGGCGGAGCTTTAGTCAGCCAGACCAGCAAATTCACGAACGCCTTCTCTTCCTTGGTGGAGCTGTTTAATTATTCTCTGGTGCCGCTCATTTCTGCGACGATCCTCACCATCGCGCTGTTGGCGCCGATCGTGCCGCTCTATGTGGTGATTCTTTCTGTGATTTTAGTGATCTATATATTCGCGGTGTGGATGCTGTTCCGAAGGACGCTCCCGCTTAACGAGCTGGCTGCGAGCGCGCAGAACCGGCTCTCCGGAGAGCTTTCAGACAGCATTACGAATATTCTCGCGGTCAAGACATCCGGAAGGGAGGATTACGAGAAGGAGCTTTTCACAAACGCCAACAAAGAGGTCAGGGGCGCGGATTCCAAACGAATGCATGCCACCCTTTTGAGCGCGTCCGTGGCAGCAGGCATTATAGTGGTAATCATGATCATACAGACGATATTCGTCGCCGGGGGCCACGCATGGTACGGTATCAGCGCGGGCAAGCTGATCCTGATTTTCTCCTACACCCACAATCTCACCCTGAGATTCAATATGATCAATCAAACCATGACCGTTATCAACCGGATCTTCGGCGACGCGAGCGAGATGACGCAGAATCTGGACGAGCCGCGGTTGGTTGCGGATGCCGAAAACGCAGAGGATCTTCGGGTCGCGGAGGGA
>JAFUXY010000468.1 GCA_017477005.1 Lachnospiraceae bacterium
TCGACGCTGTAGCAGCCAAAGAGATGGGCTGCGATGATCTGGAATTCAACGGAACCTACGGCATAATCCTGATGGAATCCGGGCGAGCCACAGAAGGCGCGGCGGAGATCGTGGGACTCTTTTCTACCGAAAACCGCATGACGGATTATGATATTGACATTGTCATGGATTGTTTTTCTTATTTGACGGATTGGTTTTCAAGTCTGGATGATCATTTCCAGCGCTCTTCGATAAAGCGTACATCCGCCCCGCTCCCGCTCGAACAAGTGATCGATCCCCTGAACCGGTTTTGCCAAAAATATGGCGCACGGCTGAAGCCCTATTTCGAATTAATCTGCCACTTCGCATTGAACGCAATTCCGGGAGAGACGGACGATCTTTCGAAGCTGATCCACCAAATTGAAGAGCTGACAAGCCTGGCAAGAAAGTTTTCCAGAAAACCGGATGAGTACTTTCCGGAATGGTTCATCCGGGAATGGAAAACGATGTATATTGTACTGGACGAAAGGGTACACGACCACACCCGAACGATGGTTTCTATTTTGTACAACGCCAAGGATGAAGTGCGTGATTTTCAATGGCTGAATGCGCAGTTGGTCATCCTCGAAGAGTTGGAGCGTTTTCGCGTGGAAAAGGCTGTTCTTGCGGAGGATTATCGCGAGGTTGCGGGAGAAATCTGCGAATTTCTTGACACTCTCGCTTCTGAAACGAAAATCTCGGACCTGCATCAAAAACTCGAAAGACTGTACTTGTCCCAGATGGACGACTACAGCAACGGTCTGTATGAGGTAATATTCCCGGAAAAATACCAAGAGTTCGTAGACAAGCGGAAGAGCAAGGGCCTCGGGAGCTTTGATACGCCTTATAAAAGGTCGTCCAAAAAGATTGGCCGAAACGATCCCTGCCCCTGCGGAAGCGGCAAGAAATACAAGCTCTGTCACGGGAGGAAGCAGTAGGCGGGCAGGAGTATGCTCTGCGGGCATTTCCTTTGCGCAAAATCGCAGCATGAATGCGACGCGAAGCCTTACTCCTCCGGTTTCCTGCCCACCATTTTAATAATCGACTTTTCATCTGCGTCCGGGTACAGCCCTTTCACCCGGTTGAAAAGCCGCTCCCAGGACTCCGACGGACTCTCCGAATAAGCCGCCGTCATCCTGTCATAACCCCAAAGCTTCTCCGGGGGAAGCAAGACCGACACAGCCATCCCATACTCCTTGCCCTTTTTATTCGTTCGCCGCTTGAAATCCGAAATTACAAGATACAATTCCATCTGCAGCTGCGTGATAACCCCGGGATAATTTTTCTCTCCTCCCTTCCCAAAGCCCGCCTGCTTCTTCAGGTCCGTTGACAAAATAGTAATATCCACGAACGGCTCATCCTCGTCCTCCGACAGAAAAAAATCCATTATTTTCTTCTCTCTGTAACTTGCCTTTCCATCCTCCCAGCGAGCGTCGAAATCATAACCGCTCCTCCTGCTGTTGATAAAATACGGAAGCCACTCCACGCTGATAAAGCCCGCTTTTTTGTCAAAAAATTTCCCATAAGCCACCTCGTGACTTGCCGCGATGATCTCCCGCCATTCCCACGGATCCTCTTCCCGTACTCCTGTCCACCAATAATCCGGCGACACATGCTCCTCCGCCGAAAATCCCCGTATCTCGTTCGCAAAAAGCGGCAAAAAACCCACTTCATTTATCCAGTTGACTAATTCCTTCCACGAACGGATACGATATGGATTATCCCAATCTAATCCCCGCATGATCCAAGCCCCATTTTCATTTGCCATAATCACACCGCTGATAAAACCTTTCCGATGCTGTCACGGAAAACCAGATCCGCCCTGCCTTCGAGCTTCGTCTTTGTTTTGTTGATGATCACAAGACGTCTTCCGTGGAACTTGTGGGCAAAATTTGCGGCAGAGCCTACCTCGAGGGAGGTCCCGCCTATGATCAGCATATCCGCGAACTGGATCAACCGATCCGCCAATTCAAACGCTTTCTCCGGCAATAATTCTCCATAAAGCGTCACATCCGGCCTGACGACCTTGCCGCATTTCGAGCAGACCGGCACCGGCTCCCTGCTGTCAAATATGAAATCTACGTCGTACTCCGCATCACAGGAAACACAGTGGTTTTTCCATATAGTTCCGTGGATTTCCGCCACATTGACACTCCCGGCCTTTTGATGTAATCCATCAATATTTTGCGTAATAATCCCTTCGAGCCGTCCATCCCGCTCCCATTCCGCCAGCTTGAAATGCGCCGCATTTGGCTCTACTTTTCTCGCGTCCAGGTTCTTTCGATAATAATCAAAAAATATCTCAGGCTCCCGTTTCAGACAACGATAACTCAGCAAATATTCCGGCTTGTATTTGGCAAACCGTTTCTCTGTTTTGTTGTACAGGCCGTTCTTGCTCCTAAAGTCCGGTATCCCGCTCTCCGTAGACACACCGGCGCCGCCCAGAAATACGGCGTGCTTTGCGTCTGCGAGCATTTCCCTGAATTCTTCCATTTTTTGTTCTTCGCTCATATTCTTCATCTGTACTCCCAGCCATCTATCGTGCGTTCTTCGGAATTGAAGTTCACGCCGATCTGATATATCTTCCTCCTGTCTGCTTTATAAGGCCCGGCATACCCTTTTTCTTCGATCTGGGCAAGCGCTTCCTCCGCGCTGCCGTCTCTCTTGAACTCGAAAATATAAATGTAATCGTCTGCCTCTACCACCACATCGGCCCTGCCCTTTGCGCTGTGTATTTCCGTCTGCACTGCCTGTTCCAAAAGCATAAATACGATATAGATTACATTTTGAAAGTTCTGTTCTACCGGACGTTCATCGGTCGTGTAGGGAAGTCTCGGTTTCTTTGGTTTCCATTATACAAAAAATCAAACAAAAAAACATCCCAAATATGAGATGTCTGAA
>JAFUXY010000469.1 GCA_017477005.1 Lachnospiraceae bacterium
CCAAAGAGGACAAGCCCGATGTACCGGCCGATGTTTTGGCGGATGCCTACGCCTCCATGCTAGAGTTTGCCGAACAGATGGATGTGGATCTGATGGAGATGGTACTGGATTCGCTCGATGGCTACCGGCTTTCCAAAGAGGATGCTGGTCGGATCGAGGAGATCCGTGCCTGTTTGATGCGGCTGGACTGGGATCCGATCACAAAGCAGCTTAAAGAAGCAATCTAATATATATACGGAGAAGAAAATGGAAAAACGTGTACTTATTATCAGCACCTCGGAGACTTTTACAGTGAAGGGTCTCGAATCCAAGCTGGCTGAAATTGGAATTTCCTCGGATTATGCGACGACGAAGATCGACCGGATTGAGCATTTTCTCAATCGTGCCGAGTTTTTTGTGTATTACCTCGACGAATCCTCCGGCAAAAGTCCGGAGCTTCCGATCTTTTTGAATGAGACCTGTACCGAAAAAGAAAAGAAGATGGTCGTGATCGGCGCGCGTTTGGAGTACGAGGCGGTCAGCAAATATTTCGATTCCGAAAATCTCATCCAGTGGTTTGAGCGTCCTTTGAATATGGGGAAGTTCCTCACCTGCGTACACACCTATCTCGAATCCGCTTCGATGGAAGCGGAGAAAAAGGCGATCTTGATCGTGGACGACGATGTGGCCTATATGCAAATGGTACGCAAATGGCTCAAGGACGAGTATCGGGTCGGTATGGCCAATTCCGGCATACAGGCGATTACCTGGTTGGCAAGGAACAAGGCCGATCTGATCCTGCTTGATTACAATATGCCGGTCACCTCCGGCCCTACGGTGCTTGAAATGATGCGTACCGAGGCGGAGACCAGTTCGATCCCGGTGATGTTTTTGACCGGACGGAGCGACCGTGTCAGTATTCAACGAGTGATGTCGCTGCATCCGGCGGATTATCTTTTGAAGACGATCGAAAAACCGGCGCTGCTTGAAAAGCTGCATGCTTTCTTCGAAAAACAGGAAAGTGAGCATCCGGAAGCGAATTCCTGAAAAAAGCCTTGACAAAGTGACGGCAATTGGTGTAGTATATTACCTACGCAGTGATAGATTTGTTTTATAGAGCAGATTTTCTGCTCTTGTGCGGGCGTAGTTCAATGGTAGAACACTAGCCTTCCAAGCTAGATACGTGGGTTCGATTCCCATCGCCCGCTGTTTTATTTTTGTAGGTTGCTTGAATGAATTGTTTTTCAGGCAATTTTTTTTTACCATGATATTTGGGGCAAGGGGGAAGGAATGAAGCGAATGAAAAGGATTGTGGCCGGTTTGTCTCTGTTCTGTTGCGTGCTGACCCTGCTTTTGGGGGCAGCGATCGAAGCGCAGGCGGCCTCCAAAGAATCGGTCTATGTGTTGGTGCAGACGAGATCCGCTACCGGGGGTACGGCCTATACCTACAACAAAAAGGGTCTTTTGACGGGTTCCACCCGGGTGGGAAATTCCGATGAACGCATTACCTACCAATACGACAACAAGACGAACCGCCTGACCGATATGATCTACCGTACCGGGCGGGAG
>JAFUXY010000470.1 GCA_017477005.1 Lachnospiraceae bacterium
ACCTTCTTGTACCAGAAGAAGGAATCCTTGCGTACCCGCCGCAGATCCTTCAAGTCAAATTCATCGCGGTTTACATAGATGAAGCCATAGCGCTTGACCATGCCCTCGTGTGTCGAGATCAGATCTACCGCCGACCACGGGCAGTAGCCCATCATCTCCACGCCGTCCTCGATGGCGAGCTTCATCTGCTCGATATGGTCGCGCAGATATTTGATCCGATACGGGTCATGCACCACGTCTCCCTCTTCGAGCTTGTCGTAGGCGCCCAGACCATTTTCGGTGATCACGATCGGCAGATGATAGCGGCTGTAGACCTCGCGCAAGGTATTGCGGAAGCCGATCGGGTCGATCTCCCAATGGAACTCGGTCTCCGGAAGGTTCGGGTTCTTCACGCCGCGGAAGACGCCCGGCATGATCATCGCCTGCTGCTGGTCCCCGACCGACTCCGCATCGTCCCCGCCTGAATACGCCACTGTAGCTGTATTGTAATAATTGAACGCGATGAAGTCCGGCTTTGCGGAACGCATGATCTCCATATCGCCGTCTAAAATATTCTCCGGCACCGCGTCATTCTCTTCGAGATACGCCCAAACCAGGTTGTTGTAGATACCATAGACCGCCATATCCAGATACAGCCAGTTGCGGATTGCGTTGAAATTCTGCGCCGCCAATGTATCCTCGGGCTTGCAGCTTTCCGGATAGACCAGCGCGATATTCGGAGCCGGACCGATCTTCGCCCCCGGCACCTTTTCATGGAGCAGGTTCATCGCCTTCGCCTGCGCCAACAGCATATTGTGGTTTTCTTCGTAGATCTGCTTTTGCGTACGCTTCGTCCCGGTGCCGATTGCGTCGCCCACGAGCGTCATCATATTCTGCTCATTGATCGTCAGCCAGTACTTGACCCGGTCGCCGTACCGGTCGTACATCAGCTCGGCAAACTCCACGAACGCATCCACGGTTTCGCGGTTCGCCCAGCCGCCCTTTTCATCGAGCGCAGCGGGCAGATCGAAATGATACATCGTCACCAAAGGCTGAATCTGGTATTTGAGGCATTCATTGATCAGATTGTTGTAATACTCCACGCCCGTTTCATTGACCTCTCCGGTTCCCTTCGGGAGAAGCCTCGACCATGAAATAGAAAACCGATAAGTCTTGAAGCCCATCTCCGCCATCAACGCCACGTCTTCCTTGTAGCGGTGATACTGGTCGGCGCACACGTCAAGCGGCGACGTACCCTCCGGCACCTCCTTTACATCCTGTACGCTGGGTCCCTTTCCTTCCGAAAGATTGGCTCCCTCTACCTGATAGGCGGAAGTCGATGCCCCCCACAGAAAATCCTTCGGAAAACCTTTGTGCTTGTTGTGAATCATAAAAAACAAAACCCCCTTTCACTTCGCACTTTTATCATTCCTGGCACTACTTGTGCTTAGGCTCCCTCAATCTGCCACGACGACCTTGTTGCGTCCGGTCTCCTTGGCCTCATAAAGCGCGTTGTCGACTCTCGCATAGACCTTTTTCCGGTCTTCGGTGCTGCTTCCCATCGTCACCCCAAGGCTGCAGGTCAGCTTCTCCACCTTCGGGAACGGATACTGCTCGATTGTCGCGCGGATTTCTTCCGCCGTCTCGACGGCCTCCTCGAGCGTGCTCTGGGGCAGCAGCATGAAAAATTCCTCGCCGCCCCAACGGCCAACCGCCTCTCCTTTCCATTCCTGCACGGTGGCATTCAGCACCGACGCCACGCCTTCCAAGATCTTGTCGCCGGTTTCATGACCATAATTGTCGTTGACCGCTTTGAAATGATCCACGTCCATCATGATCAAAGCGACCTGCCGGCCCTCTTTGGCGGCTTCATCCAGCGCCGCATTGATCCGGCGTTCAATCTCCCGGCGGTTGAAAAGCGCGGTCAGCTCATCCACCGTCGCCATATAGAGCAGCTTTTTGTTCGTCTCTGCCAATTCATCCAAAGACTGCCGCAGCTCGTCCGCCGTCACCTGAACCAGCGTCGTCAGCCTTCGCACCAGAGACGCCTGCCCATGCAGCCTGGCCGCGTCCACCTCCACCGGGTCGCGCTTGTTCCCGGTCATATCGCCTTCCCGCATACCGATCGTCAGCATCGTAATATTGTGCCACATGATCCGTCCGGTATGGTGGTCGCGGTTCAGCTCTCCGCCGGTGCAAAAGCCTCCGGTGCTTGCGAGCTTCTGGAACGGCGCCATCTCGTTGTTGATGAAATAATTCCA
>JAFUXY010000471.1 GCA_017477005.1 Lachnospiraceae bacterium
GAAGACGTCCTCGGTGCTGTCGTCCCGGCCCGCTTCATAATAGGCATACCCGAACGCCGTCGATATCCTCTCCCACGGCTCCAGGGCTTTATTCTGCATGAGCTTTTGCATATCCGCTTTGACTGCTTTGATATACTCCTCGCACTTCGCCATCTCTTCATTCTGCACAATGATCAGAAACTCATCCCCGCCGATCCGGAATATGGGCGACTCCTTGAACACGCTATCTATCATGGAGTACATTTTTTTGATATATTCGTTTCCTTTGTCATGGCCATAGTTGTCATTGATCCTTTTCAGGTAATTGAGGTCCGCCATCACGATCGCAAATTCCCCATTGTCCGCGAGAATATCCCAATCCAGACGCTTGGCCGCCTTTTCATAGGCCGCTTTGTTCCCTGCGCCTGTCAGACTGTCCTTGTAAGCCAGCACATCCATTTTGTTGACATATTCCTTCATGTCGCTGATCTGGCTTTCTTTTTCCAAAAGATCCTCCGCATAATCCCGCACATCCTCCACCATGGATATAATGGAATCCGACAAAGCCTCTATCTCATCGCCTGTATGGATATTGGGGGCATCCATTGTCAGTTCGAACACATCCGCTCTGCTGCGGCATTTTTCCTCAAACTTTCCTGCCGACGCTTCCAGCCTGGAGACCGGCCCGACAATCCTGCGTTCAAACCAGAAATTGATCGCCAAGAGCATAAATATACCAAACAATACCGCTGCGCCTCCTGCGATCAAAATATAACGATAGGCCGCCGCGCTGATATCATCGATCAAGATATCGCCGCAGATCACGGCAATCGGCTCCCCCTTGCTGTTGAACAACGGTCGGATCGCCGTGTACATTTTCCCAAAATCCGTGTCGTTTCTGAAATAGGTGACTGTCTCTTTGCGATCCATCCGATCCATATATTGCTCGGCCACATCCGATGGATACAAATCTCCCGTCAGATTGCCCAGATCAGTCAGCCCGTCCGTTCCATCCGCCTTCCCCCAGGAAGTCCACGCCGCAAACACATCCATCATATTGTCAGGCGGATCCTTCTTCAAAGGCTTGATAATATAGATGTACTCCAGGTCATGCGTCTCTTTGAAATCATTTGCCAACAGCTGCAATTTTTTATACTGTTTGGATTTCTGACCCGTGTTGATGCACTCTTCCAAGTCGTCGCCGTCTACGCATCTTGCAATAAAATCAATGGCATCACCGGCATAATTCTGGTATCTTTTGATCATATCGTACCGATAGATGGCAAATCCCGCCGCAGCCAAAGCCAGCGATATCAGAAGCACAAACAGTATGCTAAAAGCCAAAAGGGATTTTCTCAAGGAATTTCTGTATTTTTTATTTTTCATAAATATCCTCACTGTTGGATAAGGTTTCCTTTTTTGATACAATCTTTGCCGCGTTTACTTCTGGTGGAAACAGGAATATGTTTGTGAAGGCCGTTTTGGTTGCCCACCACATCACAAGAAGCGTCAATATAGGCAATGCTACATTTGAGACTAAAATCACGGCCAACACTTCCATAATCCTGCCTATGATCACTTTTGATTTTTCTGTGATCAAGTCCGCATTCTTTGTGACAGCGTCCTTTATACTTCTGCTGATATCCTGGGCAGAGTCTGTCCATTTTTCATATAAACCATCCAAAAAAGAACCGGTTTTTTGATCTGTTTCCTCTTCTTCATACTCCTTGTCCTCTTCGTACAGATCATCTATGTTTTCCATTTCCGCCTTTAGCTCTGAAATAAGATCCTCCGTGCCAAAGTTTTTGTCTATCATAGCTCCGCCCTTGATTCCCAAGGGAATGGCGGTCATCAACACAATGCTCAATACCAAAAGGTGTATGCTGATTTCCAGAAGCTTCCGTTTTCGAAATAAAATATAAAAGAATAAAAATACCAGCATCGCAGGCACCATGAATCGGAACACAGCCAATCCCAACAATGGAAGCATGCACTTTTCAAGCATGATAGCGGCAAGCGCTATGACGAGATAAGTATTAAACTGCGATATCTCATTGGATATGGGCGTTGTTGCATCTCCGGGCACCGCTGCTATGACAAGAGACATCCCGTTGATCACTGCGGAAATTTCAATGACCGATATCCGCTTTTCATCCAATGTCTGATTGATGCTTTCATAATTCTGGCTATCACCGGCATAGGGGGATACAATGAATATGCTTGTGAAAAGGAGGATAATACACAAGACGCATCCAGTGATTTTCAAATACTCATCAATCTTTCGACCGCGCCACATAGATTCTCCTCTCATTTCTAAACCATGCTCTTTTCGCCGTATAGGACATACGGTCCCGGCTCCGAAACAACAAATGAGCGTACGAATGAGGAAACGCTTGGATTGACCGAATAAAAGCGGATCGTGGCATCCGTACCGAAAGCGGCCGTCATCACATTCATCCACGCGGCCAGCAGTTCCAGGACTACCACCGGCGATTTGGCAAAGGAAGCCAAAAGCCGCACCGCGACTCCCGGCTTTCCGGAATGGTCCGCCGAACACAGGATCACCGCAGAGGGTTCGCCGTCCAAAAAAGCCACCAAAGAAAGCTCCTTGTCAAAATCCTGCCCGATCGAACCGTATCCTCCCTCCCTGAGCATTTTATCCAGAACTTGTATCTGCTGCCGCTCGACCTTGCCAAAATCACACACCCGTATCGTCTGTTTCTCGTTCATCAAGGACCGGATGCGTTTATCCGAAAGCAGGTCGGACATACGGCAGCTTTCAGAGCTTTTTTTCCTGCCTGTCAAAAACCTGTGAGCACGCAGAAAGGGATC
>JAFUXY010000472.1 GCA_017477005.1 Lachnospiraceae bacterium
CGGACTGTTCGGATCTGCCGATCACGGACGATATGGATTATGTCTATATCTGCGAAAACAATACGATCTACGGCACGAAATACTGGCAGCTGCCGAATACGAAGGGCAAGGATTTGGTGGCGGATGTGTCCTCCTGCTTTTTGTCGGAGCCGGTGGACGTATCCAAATACGCCGTATTGTATGGCGGCGTGCAGAAGAATATCGGCCCGGCGGGCGTGGTGATCAATATTATCCGCAAGGATCTGATCCGGGAGGACTGCCTGCCCGGTACGCCGACACTGATGAAATGGAAGACCCAGGCGGACAACGGCTCGATGTACAATACGCCGCCTTGTTATGGGATCTATATCTGCGGCAAGGTATTCAAGTGGCTCAAGAATATGGGCGGACTTTCTGAGATGAAGCGCCGCAATGAAAAGAAGGCCGGGATCCTGTACGACTTTTTGGATCGCAGCAAGCTGTTCACAGGGACGGTGCGAAAAGAAGACCGGTCTCTGATGAACGTGCCGTTTGTGACCGGAGACAAGGATTTGGACGCGAAATTCGTAGCGGAGTCGAAGGCCGCCGGTTTCGAAAATCTGAAGGGACATCGGACGGTGGGCGGAATGCGCGCGTCGATCTACAACGCTATGCCGGAGGAGGGAGTAGCCCGGCTGGTGGAATTCATGGAAGATTTTGAGAAAAAGAACGGGTAAACCCGATATGAAGGAGAAAAATCTATGTATCAATACAATTGCCAAAATCCGATATCCGAAAAGGGCATCTCGCTTTTCACCAAGGATTATAGCGAGACCAAGGAGGTTCGGGATGCGGACGCGATTTTAGTGCGCAGCGCCCGTCTGCATGAAATGCAGTTTCATGAAAAGCTACTCTGTGTGGCAAGGGCCGGCGCCGGGGTCAACAATATCCCGATCCAGGATTGCGCGGAGCATGGGATCGTTGTTTTCAACACGCCGGGCGCGAACGCCAACGCGGTCAAGGAAATGGTCTTTGCGGGGATGCTTTTGGCCGGACGGGATATCTTGGGCGGCCATGCGTGGACTGTAGAAAACGCAGCCAACAGAGAGATCGCCGGGGATATGGAAAAGGCCAAAAAGCAGTTCGCTGGTACCGAGCTCTACGGCAAGAAGCTCGGCGTGATCGGTCTGGGCGCGATCGGCGTGCGGGTGGCCAATTCAGCGACGCATTTCGGGATGGAGGTGCTTGGCTACGATCCGTATATCTCCGTGCGGGCGGCGTGGAACCTGTCTCGGAGCGTGCGCCATATAGACAATTTGGACGATATCTACCGCGAGTGCGATTATATTACCATTCATGTGCCGTTGATGGACGCTACGAGACGGATGATCGGAGAAAAGGCAATCGCATTGATGAAGCCCGGCGTGGTGATCTTGAATTATGCCAGAGACCTGTTGGTGGACGAGGGTGAGGTCTTGAAGGCGATCGAAGCGAAAAAAATTCGCCGGTACGTGTCGGACTTCCCGAATACGACGGTGGCCGGAAAGCCGGGCGTGATTTTGACACCGCATCTGGGCGCGTCGACGGTCGAGGCCGAGGACAACTGCGCGGTGATGGCGGTCGAGCAGGTCATGGATTATATAGAAAACGGAAATATCAAAAACTCGGTGAACTTCCCGGATTGCGAGATGGGGATTCCGCCGCGGGCGGGACGGGTCGCAATCATGCATCACAATGTACGAGGGGTGATCGCGCAGTACACAAAGGCTATGGGCGACGACGACATCAACGTGTCGGACATGTTCAACAAGACAAGAGGGCAGTTGGCGTACGCCTTGCTGGATCTGGATACGCCGATTACGCCTTCGGCGCTCAAGAAGCTCCAGAAAATCCCAGAAGTGATCCGTATTCGAGTGATAAAATAGAAACCGTGTTGATAGAAAGGTGGATAGTGTATGACAAGGATAAAACCATTTGCGAGTCTGCGTCCAAGGGCGGAGCTGGTAAGGAAGGTGGCTGCGCTGCCGTATGATGTGTTTACCAGAAAGGAGGCCGAGGACGAAATCGCCAATTATCCCCTTTCCATTCTGCGGATCGACCGGCCGGAGACGAATTTCGACGAATCCGTTTCTATGTATGATGATAGGGTATACGCCAAGGCCGACGAGCTGCTGCAGGAGATGGTACGCAGGGGAGAGCTTCTGAAGGAGGACAAGCCCTGTTATTACATTTATGAATTGACGATGGACGGACGTACCCAGACCGGGATCGTGGGGTGCGTGGCCGTGGAGGAATATACCAGCGGCAAGATTCGTCGCCATGAGAACACCAGAGAGGAAAAGGAACAGGATCGTATTCGCCATATCGACGCGACGGCGGCGCATACGGGGCTGGTTTTTCTGGCGCACCGATCCAACACCACCGTCAAAAAGATCATGGAAAAGACAAAGGAATCCGAGGAGCCGCTATACGATATTCGCTGGCATGACGGGGTGCGGCACAGGGTCTTTGTGGTCCGGGACGAGAAGGATATCGACAATATTTCCTTTGCCTATGCGAATATTCCCGACGCGTATATCGCAGACGGCCATCATCGCTGCGCGGCGGCCGTGGAGGTGGCGAGGATGCGCAAGGAAGCCAATCCCCGGTGGTCGGGCAAGGAAGAATCCAATTTCTTTTTGGCGGCGCTGTTCGATGAGAAGGACTTGTCGATCCAGGCGTACAACCGGGTCGTGCGGGACTTGAACTGGCTGACGCCGACAAAGCTTTTGGCGGCAATGGAAAAAAACGCGACGCTGCTAAGA
>JAFUXY010000473.1 GCA_017477005.1 Lachnospiraceae bacterium
GTGAAGCAAGAGCAGCGCGGGTGCCTTTGACGGAGGTACGTACCGGTACGGAGGCCGGAGAGAGAGTCGAAAGAGAAGCGGAGCAAGAGGCGAGGAGACCGCAGGTGCCGCTGACGGAGGTACGCACCGGAGTAGAACCGAGAAGAAGGGAACCAGAGCGAAAGATCGAACTACCGCAGGCTCTGAAAAAACAAGAATTACCAGAAGAACCCGATGAGGAGGCGTTGGACGACGATCTTCCGGATTTGGAGGTTCATGAGGAAATAGAATAGGACAGCATCTATAAAGAAGAGCCTCAGACCGAGCTAAGCGATGAAGAACGGGAAATCTTTTCTTATTTCACTCCAATCAATGGGATGGAGGAGACACTGTGCCAGGTGTTGACCGGGGTGCGAGCGAAGCTGCTGTCCGACAAAAATCCCGCCACTGGAAATGTGATCATACAAGGTGGAGAGGGAAGTGGAAAGACCACGCTGGGGACCAATCTGATTTCGGTTCTCAAAAAAGAAATCGGAAAGCCGGATGGAAATTTTGGAAAAATCGATGCCACCCGACTGAATACAAAAGATTTGTCCGATTTATTCACGAAGATTCGCGGCGGCGCTTTGATTATTGAGAGAGCCGGTGATATTACCAGAGAGACGGCGTTGGAATTGTCCGCTCAATTGGAGATGGATCGCAGCGGCATTTTGATTATACTCGAAGATGCCCGCATTGGCATTGAGCGCGTGATGGCGTTGAATCCGGCCTTTTCAAAGCGGTTTACAGAGAAAATCGTGATCCCGCTTCTAGGCAACGACGAACTGGTCAATTTTGGAAAAGCGTATTCCGCTGAAAAGGGTTATTCCATTGATGATTTTGGAATTTTGGCGCTCTATGACCGAATTGATCTGATTCAACGCACAGACCATCCGACCAATCTGACCGAAGTGAAGGAAATCATCGACGAAGCGATCGACAACGCCGAGGGCGGCGGATTCCGGGGATTTTTGGGACGATTGGGCAGACGACATTATGATCAAGATGGAAATCTGATTCTTCAGGAAAAGGATTTTCATGGAAGATAAATTTGCTTGTTCAGGCAACTGAACAAGCATAAAGAAATATCTATTCCGAGGGATAAAGGGGGAAAGCGTATGAGAAACTTTACGGAATTAGACATGTACCTGTTTGGACAGGCAACGAATTATGACCTGTTCCGAAAAATGGGAGCGCATCCGGCCAAGTCAGATGATGGAGAAGAGGGTATCTTCTTTGACGTTTGGGCGCCGCATGCAAAGCAAGTGGCCGTAGTTGGCAGTTTCAATGATTGGAATGAGACATCCCATATGATGGAGCGGCTGACGCCTACCGAAATGGGAATTTGGGAGCTGTTTACGCCGGATGCAAAAGAGGGAGATCTGTATAAATATCTGATCTACACAAACGATGGACGCAAATTGTACAAGGCGGATCCTTTTGCGACGACTTCCCAGGTACGCCCGGAGACGGCATCGAAGATCTATGATATTTCCGGATTCAAATGGACGGACAGCGCGTGGATGAAGAAGCGTGCGGCGGCAGATCCGTATTATGAGCAGCCGATGGCGATCTATGAAGTGCATCCCGGTTCATGGAAGCGGCATCCGGGAAGAGAAGACGAAGGCTTCTATACCTACAAGGAATTTGCGGATGCATTGGTAGAATATGTGACAGATATGGGATACACCCATGTAGAGTTGATGGGAATTTCCGAATACCCGTTCGATGGATCCTGGGGCTATCAGGTGACTGGATACTATGCGCCTACTTCGAGATATGGAGATCCAAAGGACTTCATGTATTTGGTGAATACGCTTCACAAAAAGGGTATCGGTGTGATTTTGGATTGGGTTCCGGCTCATTTCCCGAGGGATGCCCATGGTCTGGCGGACTTCGATGGACAGGCTCTATTTGAGTACGCCGACCCGAAGAAGGGAGAGCATCCGGATTGGGGCACGAAGATTTTTGACACCGGAAAAAATGAGGTCAAGAATTTCCTGATCGACAGTGCGATCAACTGGATCGAGGAGTATCATATCGACGGATTGCGCGTGGACGCTGTGGCTTCGATGCTGTACCTTGATTATGGCAAGCAAGATGGACAGTGGGTGGCCAACAAATACGGCGGCAATGAAAATCTGGATTCCATCGAATTTTTCAAGCATATCAATACGCTGATTACGGGTCGCTACAAGGGAGTGCTCATGATCGCTGAGGAATCAACGGCGTGGCCGAGAGTGACTGGTTCGGCGGAAGAGGACGGATTGAACTTCTCCTACAAGTGGAACATGGGATGGATGCATGACTTCCTTGATTATATGAAGCTTGATCCCTATTTCCGCAAAGACAACCACAATCGCATGACCTTTGCGATGAGTTACAATGAGTATGAGAAGTACATTCTCGTGCTTTCCCATGACGAAGTCGTGCATTTGAAATGCTCAATGATCAACAAGATGCCTGGTCTTGAGGGAGACAAATTCAAGAACCTGAAGGCTGGTTATGCCTTTATGATGGGACATCCCGGGAAGAAGCTGCTGTTCATGGGGCAGGATTTCGCGCAGTATCAGGAATGGAGCGAGGAGCGCGAGCTGGATTGGTATCTGATGGACAATCCACAGAACAAGGCCATCAATGACTGGATGAAGGAACTCCTGTCGATTTATCGCAAATATCCGGCAATGTATGAGCTTGACACCTCATGGAAGGGCTTTGAGTGGATCAATGCGAATGACAACTTCCGCAGCATTTTCTCCTTTGTCCGGAAAGGAAAGAACGGAAAAAAGAACCTGCTGTTTGTGATCAACTTTACTCCGATGGCTTATGATGATTATATGGTGGGCGTGCCGGAGAACAAAAAGCTGAGGCTGATCCTGAACAGTGAGGATCCAAAGTTCGGCGGCACAGATGCAAAGCGCAAGACCCAGTACCTCCCGAAGAAGCAGGAGTGCGATGGTCAGGATTATTCCATTGAGTATCCTCTTGCACCGTATGGAGTGGCTGTGTTCACATACTGATTATGAGAGACGATATTTTCGAAGAAGAAATTGAAGATTCCAAAACACTTAGATTCTCCCCCCGATGGGGGAGAATTATTCTTATATTGCTGATCGGCATAGCGTTGTGGGCGGCCTATTACGCCTATTGTCACAACACCTATCACCATTACGAGATACAAACAAAGACAAAGCGTCCGAGCTCGGAAAACACAAATTACCTTTCCTTGGAGGGAAAATTGTTTTCCTATAGCCGGGACGGCGCTTCGCTATCCGCTTTCGGCGGAAACGTAGCATGGAATGAGAGCTTTGATATGGACAATCCGACCTGTGAGACGAGCGGAGGCTATGTGCTCGTGTACGATCGCGAAAGCACGTCCGCAAATATTTTCAATTCGGGCGGGCTGGTCGGATCGCTGTCTATGACGCTGCCGATCATCCGGGCGAGCATCGCAGGAAATGGTAATGTAGCCGTGCTGATGCAAAACGGGGAAAAGGCCTATCTGCGGATGTACAATCCAAGCGGCAGTATGATCGCCTCCGGCGAGGTGCATGCCAAAAATACCGGTTATCCGATTGCGATGGCGCTTTCTTCCGATGCGACGAGGCTCATGGTATCGCTGTTGGATCTCAACGACGGCGATGTCAAGACAACCCTTTGCTTCTATGATTTTTCGGATCCCTCCGATGATGATAGCAATCATATTGCTGCCAACTTTTCGTATGCCGACCAGATGATTCCAGAGGTAACATTCCTGCGAGACGGAGCAGTGGCATTCGGAGATCAAGAGTTGATCTTTTTTTCAACTGGAAAGGAAATCGCCGTACGAAAGGAGGTTTTCCTCCCGAATGAGATCAATACGGTATTCTATTCAGCGGACAGGGTGGCTGTGATTACCAGCAGAGAGACAGCGAAAGAAAAAAAGGAAAATGTACTCTATGTGTATGCGGGAAACGGGGTGGAGAGTTTTGAACGCAAGATTCGAGGAAAATTGACCAGCGCGGAATTCATGTCGAATGGAGAGATTTTGCTGCATAATGGGAAAAATATACGAATTTACCGGGACGACGGGGTGCAAAAATTTGCAGGTCGAGCCGATGATTCGGTACGAGCCGTCTTTCCGTGGGACGGGCAGCGGAATTATTACTTCATTACAAAGGATCAATCTCAAAAGATTATTTTGAGGTAACAAGA
>JAFUXY010000474.1 GCA_017477005.1 Lachnospiraceae bacterium
CCCCATTCTTTTCTCGTTTCATTTTTCGAAAAACAAAGTATTATGATTATAATATATTTTGTAGAAAATGCAATCAAAATACCGGTATTGAAAGAGAGTGACAGATAATGAATTTTGAAGCGGCCAGGCAGGCCATTTATCAATCGTATTTGAACGCAAAACCGTTTATGGATCCCAATCCATCGGATCGGATTCGCCGCCGTCCCGACCTGTTGAGTTCCCGGCTTTCCCGTTATCCGGTGCAGGGCAATATTGCGATCACCGGAAGCAAGGGAAAGGGGTCGCTGGCCAGGATGATAGCGGCGCTGCTTTCCCAGCTTGGTTCGACAGGGCTTTTTGTCAGCCCGCATGCGCTGTACTTTACCGATCGGATCTCGGTGGACGGTGCGCCGATTTCCGAAGAGGCATTTTGTAAATACATAGAAACGGTAATGCAGGAGCTTGTACCAGTCGAAAACGAGTTGAAACGGGGCGAATACATCAGTCCGATCGGGATATTGTCGATCATAGCGATGCGGTATTTTTCGGATCAATCAACGGCGTTTCGGGTTTTGGAATTGGGCAGAGGCGCCAAATACGACGATGTGAATAGGATTCCCCATGAAATAGCGGTTATAGGTTCCATTTTTCTGGAGCATAGGAGGGAATTGGGACCATCCCTGCGGGAAATCGCGGAGAATAAGGCGGCTGTGATCACAAAAGAAACCAGGCGGGTGTACCTGATGGATCAGTCGCCAGAGGTAATGGAAATTTTGCTGGAGCAGGCGAAGAACAGCGGAGCAGAAGTCAGGCGCTACGGCGTGGATTTTGTGGCGGAAGATGATCTTTCGGTGTCCCTTCCCGGGGAGTTTCAAAAAAAGCATGCGGCGCTGGCGATCGCCGTGGCTTCGGATTTGGCCAAAGAGATCGGGGAGAAAACCATAGACAAGACACCGCTGTCCAAAATGTACATCCCGGGCCGGATGGAGGTTCTTTCAAGGGAGCCATTTTGGATGTTGGATTCGTGTATTCTTCCGAACAGCGCCAGGGAAGTGGTTCGGTTTTTGGAAGAAAACGGCATTCGCCGCATAACAGCCGTGCTCTGTCTGCCAGACGACAAGGATGTTTGCGGCGTGGCCAAGATCATAGCGCCTATGGCGGATAAAATCTGGCTGACCAAGGTGGATCATCCGCATTATCCGATGAAATTGGATCAGAAAAAGCGGCTGCAAAACGAGGGAATAGAGGCCTGCGTCGAGCCGGACGCTTCGATGGCGCTGCGCAAAGCCGGGGAAGGGGAGCTGCCGGTCGTAGTCTTGTGCGCCAATACCTTTGTGGGGATTTTGCGAGACTTATGTATTGAAATGCTTTCCGCAAAATGATAGAATGCACATAACTATTCAGGATCTTATATCAGTTTCCAGGACAAAATAAAGGAGGAACTTATGAAAAAAGCATTAGCATTGGCTCTGGCGTTTGGGTTGACCTTTGCGGCCACGCTTTCCGGCTGTTCCGGGAGCAAAACGTCGGACAATTCCGAAGAAACGGAGACAGAAACAACGACGACGGCGGATTCCGAATCATCGGACGAAGGAGAGGAAACGGAGGCCGTCGATGGGATTACCCTGTTGAATGGAAAGCCGGAGGTAGATGCCCAGATGCAGGAGTTGGCGGATCTCTACCTCGAGGAAACCGGAGATGCGATTCAGATTATCTCAGTGCAGCCAAACGAAAAAGCGTCCGACAGACTGGTCGAGATGCAGGAAGAGGGCAATCTGCCGGATATCTTTGTCTGTGAAGCCGATGATTTTGATTCTTGGAGCGGACAGCTAGAGGATCTTTCTGAGGAAGAATGGATGCAGATTACAAGCCTGGCCTATGAAGACCCGGACGAAGGCGTGATCGGATTCCCCTACATGGTGGAGGCCTGTGGTCTGACCTACAACAAAGCCATTCTTGACAAGGCAGGCGTCGATCCAGCCAGCTTGACCGGACCGGAGGCGTACCGCGAGGCGTTTGAAAAGATCGACAGCCAAAAAGAAGACTTAGGGATCGATGCGGTGGTAGCATATGCGACCAATCCGGAAGAGGTAGGTTGGTCGACCGGTACCCATGTGTTTGGCCAGTATTTGGATGCGGGTCTTGAACCCTCCGATTCGACCTATATCGAAATGCTCAATGAGGGGGGCAGCATCGATTCGGACAGGATGACAAAGTTCGCTGAATTCGTGGGTCTTTTGAATCAGTATGCCGATGCGGACATCTTGACAGACGGAACCTACGATGATCAGGTGAGCGCCTTTGCTTCAGGACGCTGTGCGTTCATTACGCAGGGGTCATGGATTGGCGCTTTGCTGACTGGAAAATTCAACGCGGAGTATGCCGAGGCTGGTGCTTTTGAGGCGGGGATTGCGCCGTTTGCGTTCGAAGAAGACACCAACCGGGTATTGGATGGGCCTACTTCTTATTGGGCAGTTTCGAAGGACGGCAATGTCGAAAAAGCAAAGCAGTTTTTGCTGTGGTGCTCGATGGATACGGCGCAGCAGATTTTTGTCGATGAGGCTGGCTTCATCAGTCCGTTTGATAACTGTCCTTTCGAAGCGACCGATCCTTTGGCTTCTTCGGTGACAGAGTGGTTGAGAGCGGGCAACAATTCCTCGTTCCATACCTTCCTCAAAAAAGAGGGGTTGGAGGATCCGGTTTCGGAGGTATTTGCGAAATACGCCAAGGGTGAGATCGCAGACGCACAGGCCTTTGCAGACGAGATCCAAACCGTGTGCAAGGATTATTATTCGGAATAAAATGATGGATGGATTGAGAAAATTTTCGGATATCGTTGTCTACAACCTGTTGTTTGTGATCTGTTCGGTGCCGGTGATCACAGCGGGTGCGTCTTTGTTGGCGCTGTGCGAAGGGATGCAGAAGCTTTCGGCGGACAAAAACGCAGATTTTCCGGTAGCGGCTACGTTTTTTGGGACGTTTCGGCGCAATTTCAAGCGAGCGACCGTGCTGTGGATTTGGACAGTCGTGGGGTTTCTGTTTTTGTATCTGCTCCAGTACGCGACGCTTTCGGTTTCCGGCGGATCGCAGGGGACGATGTATATGGCCTCCTTTGTCGTCGTGGTACTGCTGTTGGTATTTGGTTATCAACATTTGTTCCCAGTGGCAGCCAGATGGCAGGAGCTTTCGGCCATTGAGGTGATCGTGCGCTCGTATCTGGTCGCTGGCGCCTCTCTGTTTTGGACGATCATGGGGATCTGCGCTACGTCTTTGATCAGCGGGATTACCCTGTCGCTGAATCCCTTTGTGGTTCCTCTGGGGCTGATGTTTTGGATCTTCTGTGGATTCGGGGTGACCACCTATGTTTGTAGTGGTTGTTTCCAAAAGGCAGCTGAAAAATTCGAAAGAAAGATGGGAGAATGAAGTATTTTTTAACCATATGGAAGCGTTCTATCGCTGAATGGAAGGAGGTGCGTGCGCTGTCCTGCTGCGGGATTGTCGCGGCGCTTTCGATCGCGCTCAAATTCACAGCATCCATAGATATTGGCGAATATATTCGTATCGGTTTTTCCGATCTTCCCGGCGTGGCGGTGTCGGTTTTGTTCGGCCCCGCGGTGGGAGGATTTTTTTGGGGCGTTTTGGATATTCTAAAGTATATTGTCGCGCCTACGGGTCCGTTTTTTCCGGGCTTCACGGTATCGGCCGTGATGAATGGGATTTTATTTGGAATGGTATGC
>JAFUXY010000475.1 GCA_017477005.1 Lachnospiraceae bacterium
CGGGAGAGGCTATGACCGACCAGCTCATTTACAAGAGGGACGAGCTCAAAAGCACGATCAATATTGCGACGAACTCCTTCGGACAGAATTTCAACACGACGATGGTGCAGCTCGGCAGCGCGTTCTGTTCGCTGATCAACGGAGGCACCCTGTACCAGCCGCATGTGGTCGATCGTATCACAGACGACGCTGGAAACGTCATCCGCAAATTCGGACCGGTGGTTGTGAAAAAGACCGTTTCTCCGGAGCTGTCGGTGGAGATGAGGGATTATCTGTACTCTGTCGTGTCAGATGGTACGGCGGATACAGCGGATGTCAATGGCTACGATATCGGCGGAAAGACCGGGACGGCGCAGAAGCTGCCGCGTTCCGCCGCCAAGTATCTGGTATCCTTCATTGGCTATGTGCCGCAGGAAAACCCGGAGGTCATGATCTACTGCATCGTGGACGAGCCGAATGTGGCGGCGCAGGATCACAGTACCTATGCGCAGGAAATCGTACACAATATTCTGCTGCAAACCCTGCCGTACCTTGGCATCGAACAGGTGGAACCAATTGAGGAGGATGTGATCGAGGAGGTTCCCTCGCCGGTTCCGTTTGATTCGACGCAGGAGACGGAAAGCATCGATGCGGACAGCGCGCCTGCCGTGGAGACGGAGACCTACGCGCCGGCCGAGGAAACCACGACACAGGCGCCCGCTGTAGAGTCTACGCCGACCGTGGAATCCGCTCCTGTAGTGCAGGAGACGCCGGTTCAGGAGGATACGCAGCAGGAGGTGGTCTACCAGGAGACAGAGACCGAGGCTTCTTCGGAGCCGTCCCAGGTTGTAGAGACAGAACCGGAGACCTACGAGGAAACAGAAGAAATGCCGGCAACGCCGCCGGTTCAGGAGGAATGATATGCTGCAGGAATTGGTATTTCCCGCATGGATCTCGTTTTTGATCGCGCTCGTAATAGGGCCGAAGGTGATCTCGTTTCTGCGAGGGCACAAAATGCGACAGACCGCGCGCGAGGAGTTGGAATCGCACCAGAAAAAGACCGGGACTCCTACGATGGGCGGGATCATGTTTTTGGTGGCGTTTCTGGTGACCGGCCTTTTGTGGGCGCCTACGCATCCGCATATCATCCCTGTTTTGATTTTGTCGGTGGGATTTGGTATAATAGGCTTCCTTGATGATTTTCTAAAGGCTATTCTACATCGAACGGACGGCCTTCTGGCCTGGCAGAAGATGCTGCTGCAGATTTTGGTCACGACGGGCTTTTGTTATTATGTGACGGCGGTGCTGCATCTGGGACTCTGGATGCGTGTCCCTTTTTGGCCGGAGCAGACCGTCGATATAGGGATTTTGGCGATTCCGCTCATGTATTTTGCGGTCATTGGCACGGTCAACGGGACCAATTTCACAGACGGCGTGGACGGACTGGCTTCTTCTGTGACTGTTGTAGTGGCGGCGTTTTTTGTGGCGGCTTCGTTCCGCGTGGACGCAGGCGTGGTGCCAGCGGGCGCGGCTATGATGGGCGGTCTTTTGGCGTTCTTGGTGTACAACTGCTATCCGGCGCAGATCTTCATGGGCGATACTGGCTCCCTGGCGCTCGGAGGCTTTGTGGCGGGCATGGCCTATATGATGCATAGCGTCCTTTTCATCCCAATTGTGGGATTTATTTACATGATAGAGGTCATTTCGGTGATCCTGCAGGTCGGTTATTTCAAAAAAACACATGGCAAGCGGATCTTTCGCATGGCACCGATCCACCATCATTTTGAGCTCGGCGGGTGGTCGGAGACGAAGGTAGTGGCGGTCTTTTCCGTTGTCACGATCCTGCTTTGTCTGTTGGCGTACGGGGGAATCTAAATCATGTCTGAAAAAACATATTTGGTCGTAGGGGCGGGGAAGAGCGGTGTCTGCGCCTGCGAACTGCTCTGGAAAACAAATCAAAACTATATTTTATACGATGGAAAAGAAACGCTCGATATCGATGCGCTTAGGCAGGCTTATGAATGGCTGCGGGACACGGAGATCGTTGTTGGCGATTTTTTAGACTCGCTGTATGAGAGGACGGATATCTGCGTGCTGAGTCCCGGCGTGCCGGTCGAGCTTCCGTTTGTGGAGGCGCTTCGCAACCGCGGCGTGGAGATCTGGGGCGAGGTGGAGCTGGCCTATCGGATGGGACAGGGACGGATCGCGGCGATCACCGGCACCAATGGAAAGACCACGACCACTTCGTTGGTGGGGAAAATCCTTGGGCTCGCGTTTCCGGACGTGAAGGTAGTCGGCAATATCGGCATCCCTTATACGAGCGTGGCGAAGGAGACAAGTGAGGATACGGTGATCGTAGCGGAGATATCGAGCTTTCAGCTTGAGACGGCTATCCAGTTCCATCCATTTGTTTCAGCGATACTGAATATCACACCGGATCATCTGGATCGCCACCACACGATGGAAAATTATATCCGGATTAAGGAATCTATTACTAAGAACCAAACGTCTGCGGAGGTCTGTGTTTTGAATTTTGACGACCCGGCGCTGCGGGCTTTCGGGGAGACCTTGGATTGCAGGGTGGTGTATTTTTCTAGCAAGGAAACGCCGGAAGGCGGCGTGTATGTCCGCGACAAGGCGATCTGGCATGCCGGAGAAAAGGTGATAGACACCGGGGAGCTGCAGATTCTTGGTGTTCACAACTACGAAAACGCCAGCGCGGCTGTCGCCATCTGTCTCGCGTTCGAGGTTCCGATGGAGACCATTCGAAAGGGCTTGAGGGAGTTTGAAGCGGTGGAGCACCGGATCCAGTTTGTCTGCGAGAAAGAGGGGGTCGTCTTCTACAACGATTCGAAGGGCACCAATCCGGATGCGGCGATCAAGGCGGTGGAGGCAATGGAGCGGCCTACAGTGCTGATCGGTGGCGGCTACGACAAGAATGCGGCCTACGACGAGTGGGTCGCGTGCTTCGGGGACAAGGTAAAGAAGCTGGTGCTGATCGGCGAGACCGCGGACAAGATAGCCGACTGCTGCAAGGCGCATGGGTTTTCGGCGGTCGAACGGGCGGAGGATCTGAAGGATGCGGTGCTGCGTTCC
>JAFUXY010000476.1 GCA_017477005.1 Lachnospiraceae bacterium
AAATTTGGATCGGTAGCGGCGATTACATTTGGAGATTTTGAAGACGCTACGATTATTACAGATCAAATTCCGGAGGTATATCAATCCCACAAAAATATATTGGAGGTGAAGAAGTCATGATTTACACTTGTACCTTTAATCCCTCATTGGATTACATTGTTTCGGTAGACGGTTTCGAGACCGGCAAGGTCAATCGGACGAATGAGGAGCTGCTGTTTCCGGGAGGAAAGGGCATCAATGTCTCGCTGGTGCTGAAGAATCTGGGCTTTGAATCGACCGCGTTGGGCTTCATGGCAGGATTCACAGGCCGGGAGATCGTGCGGCTTTTGACGGTGCAGGACGTGCGTTCGAATTTTATTATGGTGGAAAAAGGAATGTCCCGGATCAATGTCAAGCTGCGGTCGGATCAGGAGACGGAGATCAACGGTATGGGGCCTTCCATCGAGCAGAACGATATCGACCGGCTGTATGGGCAGTTGGCCCGGCTGACGGAGGAGGACACGCTGGTGCTCGCCGGGAGCATCCCCGCGGTGATGCCGGAGTCGATGTACCGGGATATCTGCGAGCGTTTGAAGGATGTTGGCGTGCGGATTGTGGTGGACGCGACCAAGGATTTGCTGATGAATGTGTTGGAGTATCATCCGTTTTTGATCAAACCCAACAACCACGAGCTCGGCGAGATTTATGGCGTGACGCTGAACACCAAAGAAGAGGTAGTTCCGTACGCAAGGAGGCTGCAGCAGAGGGGCGCGAGAAACGTACTCATCTCGATGGCGGGCGAGGGCGCGCTGCTGATCGCAGAAGATGGCGATGTATTCGAATCCGATCCGCCAAAGGGAAAGGTCAAAAACTCCGTTGGAGCAGGCGATTCGATGGTGGCCGGATTTATCGCCGGATTTGAGAAATTCGGCTCCTATGAACAGGCATTTTTCTCAGGGCTTTGCACAGGCAGTGCTTCCGCCTTTTCGGACAATCTGGCAACCAAAGAGGAAGTCAATGCGCTGCTGGAAAGCTTTGGAAAAAATAGCTTCTGATATGGTACCAATATTATTATCTCTATAAATATCCTTTATCATAGGGGAGAGGAGGACCTATTTATGATGAAAGTAAAGGACTTGCTCAGCCCGGGCAGCATTGACTTAAACGGCAGTGCTTCCGGCAAACAAGAAGCCATCGACAAGATGGTGGCGTTGATGATACGCCGCGGAAACATCTCGGATGAAGCGGCTTATCATGCGGCAGTGGTGGCTAGAGAAGAGGAAAGTACGACGGCGGTAGGCGGCGGGATCGCAATTCCGCATGCAAAATCCAACGCAGTCAAAGCGCCTGGTCTGGCAGCAATGGTACTGAAAAACGGCGTGGATTATGATTCGCCGGACGGCGATCCGGTGAAGCTGATCTTCCTGATCGCGGCGCCGAACACGAAAGAAAATATCCACTTAGAAGTGCTGAGCCGCTTGTCTACCTTGTTGATGGAAGACAGCTTTACAAATGCGCTGCTCGGCGCAAAAAGTCCGGAACAGTTTCTCTCTATTATTGATAAAGCCGAAGAGGATGCCGTAGCAGAAGACGAAGCGAAGGCGAAAGCGCCGACCGGACAGATTGATATCGTCGCTGTGACGGCTTGCCCGACCGGTATCGCCCATACCTATATGGCGGCGAAGAGCTTGGAGACGGCCGGAGAAGCACTTGGTTATGGCGTGAAGGTAGAGACGCGAGGCTCCGGCGGCGCCAAGAACGTGTTGACGCCGGACGAGATTCGAAACGCCAAAGCCGTTATCGTGGCGGCGGATACGAAGGTACCGATGGATCGCTTCAACGGCAAAAAGCTGATCGAAGTGCATGTGGCGGACGGAATTCACAAGGCGGAATACCTGCTCGAGCGGGCTTACAAAGGAGACGCGCCGGTCTATACAGCCAGCGGCGGCGGTTCGTCGGATTCGGCGAGCTCTTCGGAAGAGGTGGGCTCCCTGGGGCATCAGGCGTACACGCATCTGATGAGCGGCGTGTCGCATATGCTTCCATTCGTAGTAGGCGGCGGTATTCTCGTGGCGCTTGCCTTCCTCGTAGATACGCTGGCTGGCCACGGTGCAGATGCGGGCGGAATGTTCGGTTCGGCGACGCCTCTGTCGGCCTTCCTGAAGTCGATCGGCGGCACAGCAATGGGATTGATGGTGCCGGTGTTGTCTGGTTATATCGCCTTTTCGATCGCGGATCGTCCCGGTCTGGCTGTCGGTTTCACAGGAGGTATGATCGCTTCGGCCGGAAACCCGGCGCTCTCGGGCTTCATTGACACCTGGACACAGCTTGGAACGGACGGTGGCATTATCCAGAAATTCGCGTTCTCTGCGGATGGCGTGAATACGGTCTCCGGCTTCCTCGGCGGTATCGTGATCGGTTTTGTCTCCGGTTTCGTGGTCAACTGGCTGAAGAAGGTGACGGAAGGACTTCCGGAAGCGATGGCCGGTGTACGTCCTACCCTGATCTATCCTCTGTGCGGTATCTTCATTGTTGGCGTGCTGATGTATTTCATCTTCAACCCGATCATCGGTATGGTGAATACAGCGCTTTCAAGCGGTCTGAACAGCATCTACAACAGCGGCGCGATCTGGCTTTTGGGCTTGCTGCTCGGAGCAATGATGGCGATCGATATGGGTGGTCCGATCAACAAAGCGGCTTATGTGTTCGGTACTGGTATGCTGGCGCAGGCGGCGGACGATCCTACCCTTGAAACCGTAGCGTTTATTTCTATGGCAGCGGTAATGGTCGGTGGTATGGTGCCGCCGGTAGGAATTGCTTTGGCCTGCAAGCTCTTCCCGAAAAAGTTTACGGAAGAGGAAAAGGCTTCGTGGGTGTCCAACCTGATCATGGGCGCATCCTTTATTACAGAAGGCGCGATTCCATTCGCGGCAGCGGATCCGGGACATGTGATCCCTTGCACGATGGCGGGTGCCGGAGTAGCCGGACTGCTTTCCGCGCTCTTTGGCTGCACACTGCGCGCGCCCCACGGCGGAGTTTTCGTATTCGCAACGGTTGGAAATCCGGCAATGTATGTAGTAGCTTGGCTGGTGGGTTCTGCGATTACCTGCGCAATGCTTGGCTTCCTCAAGAAAGACGCCGGAACAAACTAAGGAAATGACTTAATCAGCGTTTCCCTAACTAAAAATTTAGATTACTGGCCTTTTGAACCTGCAAACGGCGCGTTGGGAAATCTTCTCAATGCGCCGTTTGTGGATTAGTCCATCTTTTCAAATATCGCCGCCTTTTTGCAGAAACAAACGCCGAAGGATACCACTCCATTATAACCATCCTCGAGGATTCCTTCCGCATATCGTCTGTCCCGGATCTGCCCAAACGCCTCCTTTGTGAGTTGTCGATCATCTTTTTATAAAACTCAGTCCCAATTCCGATCCGCTGCATACCTTTCTACCTCCTAAAATGGAATGCAATATCCTTCACTCGTTCTCCCAAGCGCCGGATCGTTGAAACATTTCCAAAATATCTGCGTCGATCTTCCCCTCTTCTGCCATATCCCCCAGGATTTGAAACGCCTTTTCCGGAGAAAGAGGCGCCTTGTAGGGGCGATCCTCGGCGGTCAAAGCGTCATAGATGTCGAGGATGGTCAAAAGCCGGACTTCCCTTGGCAGTGCAGCGGCGTCCTTGCCATCCGGATAGCCGGAACCATCCAAAAATTCATGGTGGGACGACGCCCAATCCGGAACAGACGCATACACTCCCTCGAAATGTATTTTGGAAAGCATCTGCGCCGTATACGTCACATGGCTTTCGATAATCCGCCGTTCCTCCTCCGTCAAAGTGCCCCGCCGGACGGCCAACGCTGCAAGCTCCTTCTCCGTCAAAAGAGGGATAATTTCGTCCGCTTCATTGCGGCAGCGAACCTCGGCCAACGCCTCCACCTTTGCCGCCATAGCCTCGTCCAAAAAACCCGGCGAATTGGCCAAAAGGATGGTCTCTTTCGCTTCTTCAAGGCGCGCTGTCGTCCTCTTCGCGTCCTCCGCTTCCTCTGGATGGGACAGGCCGCGAATCCTCTCCATCAATATCCCCACGGTAATCCGGTGCATGACCGTATCAAAACCGTCCCCCAGCCGGGTCGCTTTCTCCATGACCTCCAGCGGAATAATCAATTTGCCGATGTCATGCAGCCAGATACTCATCAGAAACGGGTCTATTTCCTCTTCTGAAAATGACCACTCCCGATCCTGGAGATTCAGCCAATGGATAAACCGGGCGCCATAATGCACCATGCTTTTGGTGTGGTTTGCGTTGTAATGGGTGCGCAGGTCGATGGCTTCCACCATGACCTGTACAAAAGAATGCAGCAGATTGTAGAACGCCTTCGAGAGCCGCTGGTTGTTCAAGCAGACGGCAACAAGCGAAGCCAGCCCGTAGATCAGTCGCTCGATTTCCTTCCCGAAAGGGATGATGTTTCCCTCGGCGTCCAAGGCGTTGATGAGCTGCAGCACGCCGATGACCTGTTCCTTCTCATCCACCATAGGGATCACCAGCATCGATCCTGTGCGGTAATCATTGATGGCGTCATACTGCTTTGCGCCGGAAAAATCATAATCTTCGGCTTCATAAATATCCGGCAGGTTGATCTTCTTTTTGTCCAAAGCAGCGCAGGCGCAGACATGGCTTCTCCCCAGCGGGACCGGCGGCAGGTTCAGCGTGCCGTCCGCCAAAGACGAACAAATATCCTTTGACCGGGTACTCATATTGCGACAACGCAGGAAGTCACCTTC
>JAFUXY010000477.1 GCA_017477005.1 Lachnospiraceae bacterium
GGTCTTTCCGGTGCCTGGCCCGCCGGTCAGAACAAACACTTTGTTTTTGATCGCTTCTTCGATGGCGCGTTCCTGGATTTCATCGTAATCCATTCCCGTGGATTCCGAAAGCCTCTTGGCCGCCCGTCCCGTTGGAGCGGCCAAAAGAATCTTTGCCCCCGCTTCCCGGAAAGCGGTAATGATGCCCAGGGTCGTGGTGGTCTTTCCGGTGCCTGGCCCGCCGGTCAGAACAAACACTTTGTTTTTGATCGCTTCTTCGATGGCGCGTTCCTGGATTTCATCGTAATCCATTCCCGTTTTTATCTCTATACGCTTTGCTAATCCAATGGCGTCTACTATCACGATTCCTTCCGCGGAAAGAATCGATTTCAACCGTATCGCAGTGCCCCTTTCCGCATGAAAAAAGGGTGGCAAATACACCACCGACTCATTTCCATCCTGCGCCGTGGCGTTCTCCAGCGCATCCTTCTTTTCGATGATCAGCTCGCCCGCCCTGCGCATTTCATCCATGGTAATGCTGATGTATTCTTCTTCGACCCCCAAAAGCTCGGACGCCTTGCTGACCAGCTGATCCCACATGGCGTAGACATGTCCCTCGTCTGATATGCGGTTCAACGTGTACTGTACACCGGCTCGTATCCTGTCGTATTTCTCCTGCCCATAGCCCATCTTTTTCGCAATCGTGTCCGCCGTCACAAATCCAATGCCCCAGATGTCATCCGCCAGCCGATAAGGGTTTTCCATTACCACTTCAACGCTTTTGTCGCCATAGGCCTTGTATATTTTTGTGGCGTGAGCCGTCGTCACATCATGTCCCTGCAGGAAAACCATGATGTCCTTGACCACCCGCTGTTCCTTCCAGCTCTTTTTGATCCGCTCAACGCGCACCTCTCCGATCCCCTCGACCTCCACCAAAAGGTCCGGGGTTTCATCAATGACGCGGATCGTGTCCTTGCCAAACCTTTCCACGATCCTTTTGGCGAATTTGGGGCCGACTCCCTTGATGAGCCCGCTGCCCAAGTATTTTTCAATTCCGTACACCGTGGCCGGAAGCATTTCTTCGCATGTTTCGACCGAAAACTGCCTGCCATACTTCCCGTCCACGTGCCACTGTCCTCCCAGGGACAGCACGCTTCCCACGAAAACATCCGGCATGATGCCGACCACGGCCACCAGCTCCTGATATCCCTTCGCCCGGCATTTGATGACCGTATAGCCGTTTTCCTGATTCTGGTAGGTGATCCGTTCTACCACGCATCGCAAATGCTCCATTTGTTTTCCTCTTCTACCTGACCCTTCAACCCAACCTCGTGCCACATTTCGGACAATACTCATAATCTTTAAATGTCTCGAAGCCACAATGGCTGCAGCGCTTATATGCAGAATGCCATCTATCATCGGAAACTCTTCTGACATGTTCCGGCAGAATCTCGACGTCTTCACCCTGTGCTATCTTCCTTCCGAGCTCAGGAGCAAGTTCATATGTCGTCCCGCAACAGCTCGTCTGCACATAGTATCGCCGATTCCATTTGAAAGCGGGAATAAAGAACAACGATAGCACCGTATAAAGCACAAATACCTTGAGTTGTCCATACCTGCCACAAACCGCACAGGTCACAGTCTTCCCAAAGTCTATATCCTTCCTCCCCTCAGTAATGGTCATTATAAAAAACATATTATTCTCATTCTCCATTTAAGATCCTGTTTTATTGAACCGTTCCAAAGCCGTGGAATTATGCATAACCGGCCGCTTTGTCGTGGAGACAGTGTTGAAAAGCCATTGACAAAAAGTAGCCAACACCTTTTCAACACTGTCCCCACAACTTCGCAATCAGCCGGTTATACACAATCCCACAGCTACGACGATTACGACTTTTCTTCGATTGATAGATCTATAGATAAAGACCGACCCGCTCACAATCATCCTGTCCCGGCTTTAATCCCCGTCACCGCATCCACAATTCTTTTGATAACCATACTCCTGATTCATAATTCCAAATACAGCTTTACTTTCTCCTCAAACGAAAGGCTTTGGTCTATTCCTATCTCCTCCCATGTTGTTCCAAAGGGAGCACCGCCCGCCGTGTATCCGGCAATAAATGAGAAATGGTCATCCATAATATCATCAAAGACGTCCTTATCCTGCCGCTTTTTCTTCTTGTTCTCTCGTTTCCTTTTCCGCTGCCTTGCTTTCTCCTGTGTAATTCGCCTGGCAGAAGCCTTTTCCTTTTCAACAAGTTCCTCGGGCATCTTCGCTCCAAGAGCCTTCAACTCATCTATCGCCACCGATCGATCAACCGCAAATTTCTTCCGATACGCCTTGATGATGTTTCCCCCATATTTTTTCACCATCATAGGTTTCAAGCCATCTTTTTGCTCTGTCCATGCGATCTGAAAAACTCTGTGCCCGTTTCGCTGCTTTCCCGCCTTTTTTCTTCTTTCTGCTCATCTCCATTAGGCTATTTTCAATCCTCCTCCAATGTATCCCTATCATCAGAAAACTCTGAATAATATACGCCTTGCTGCCATAGTCTACTTGATTGAATGCGCGTACTTACATTTGGGATAATTTCTACACCCCATAAACGCTCCATACCTTCCATTTATTCTTCTTAGTTTTCCGCCGCAAACCGGGCATTGAGATGCATCCCATTTTTTCACATCCGTACTATTATCCTCTATTACCGGAGGATGTTTTCCCTGACAATCATAACATGTTCCTAGATTGACCCGTCCCCTTCCACCATATGTAGGAAATTCACTTTCCATAGCTATTTTTCCGCAAAATTCGCATTTTACCCAACGGTTTCCTTCCGCATCTCTAATGGGCACAGGGTGTACCTACAAATTTTTGGTAATTATTTCTGCGGTCTGCAGACCGCTTTTAGAGTTAAAATTACAGTTGTTTAGAATAGCAGTGATTCTGCATCAAATTCTCAACATCAGCCCATTTGCCGGATTCGTACTTGGCTTTGAGCGAAAGCATGCCCTGGCCGTTTGACAGCTTCCACC
>JAFUXY010000478.1 GCA_017477005.1 Lachnospiraceae bacterium
CGAAACCAAGATCGGCGTTTCAACTTCCATAAAGCCGCGCCCGTTCAAAAACTGGCGGATTTCATACAATATCTGCGAACGCTTGAAAAACGTCTCCCGCACTTCTGTATTCATCGTTAGATCGACATAACGCTGCCGATAACGCAGATCCGTGTCCGTCAGCCCATGAAATTTTTCGGGCAAAATCTGCAGGCTCTTGGTCAGCAGTGTGACCTCTTTTGCGTGGACAGAAATTTCCCCGGTCTTCGTTTTGAAAACAAACCCTTTCACGCCCAAAATATCACCCACGTCATATTTTTTGAACGCTGCGTATGCCTCGTCTCCCAGATCATTTCTCGTAATATAAATCTGAATATCGCCATTGCGGTCTCTCAGATTCGCAAACGATGCTTTTCCCATCACGCGCTTGAACATCATCCGGCCAGCGATCGAAACGATTTTCTCCTTGGGAATTTCCTCCAACGGCACCAACTTTGCCTTTCCGTCTTCATCCTTTTCGGGAACAAATTCCAGCGCCTCAAACTGCTCCCGAATTTCGTTGGAATGGATGGTCGCATCGTATTTCGTAATCAAAAACGGATCTTGTCCGTTTTCCTGCAAAGCAGACAGTTTTTCCCTGCGTACTTTTAATAATTGATTCAGATCTTTTTCTTGTTGTGCCATTTTTCTACCTCTGAATATCTAATATTTTGTAATCAAACAACCCATATTCTGTTTCCACCTTCACCGTCTCGCCGACCCTGTGTCCGATCAGCGCGCTGCCCAGCGGAGACTCATTCGAAATCCAGCCATTCATGCTGTCCGCCTCTGTGGATCCGACCAGCCGAAACTCCATTTCCTCGTCCATATCCACGTCAAAAATGCGAACTGTAGCGCCAATGCTCACAGCGTCGCTCCCGGCTTCCTCTTCGATAACCACTGCATTTTTTAGTATATTTTCGAGTTCATCGATCCGCGCCTCGATATCTCTCTGTTCGTCTTTGGCCGCATCGTATTCCGCATTTTCGGAAAGATCGCCCTGCTCCCTGGCTTCCTTAATCTTCTGCGCAATCTCATACCGTTTATTCTCTTTCAAGTCCTTTAATTCGGACTGCATGGCCTCCAGACCTTCTCTGGTCATCAGGTTCTTTTTTGATTCCATTTCCATCCTCCCTATTCTATTTTTATTGTATTTTTTTGATCAAATCTTCCAATTCCTCAATAGTGGTAATCACATTGATCGCCTCCCGCATCCTCGCCGCTCCCGGGTACCCGGACACGTACCACGACGCATGCTTTCGCATCTGCAGCATCCCGAGATGTTCTCCCCGAAGCGCTGTCTGCATCCGTGCATGCCGCAAAACCATAGCGGCGACTTCTTCAAAAGATGGCGGATAATGATTCCTTTTTTCTATTTCAAATGCTTCCAAAATCCAGCGAAAAATCCACGGATTTCCCTGCGCTGCGCGGCCGATCAAAAACCCATCACAGCCGGTTTTCTCATTCATTTTTTTCACGGCATCGGGACTGTCCAAATCGCCATTCCCCAACACCGGAATCGCCACCGATTCTTTGACCTTCCGAATAATCTCCCAGTCGGCTTTTCCCGAATACATCTGATCTCTGGTCCGCCCATGAACCGCCACTGCTGCCGCGCCGGAGGCTTCCGCGATCTTAGCCAACTCCACCGCATTGATATGCTCCCTGTCAAAACCAGAACGCATTTTCACCGTCACCGGTTTTTTCGTAGAGGAAACGCAGGCACGGATTACCTGCTCTGCGAGCTTGGGATTTCTCATCAGCGCAGACCCGTCGCCGCCCTTTACGATTTTGGGAACGGGACAGCCCATATTGATGTCCAAAATATCGAACGGTTCCTCGTCAATCTGCGCCACCACCTCCCGCATACAATCGGGATCCGAGCCAAACAATTGCAATGAGACAGGATGCTCCGCTTCTTCGATTTTCATTAAATCGATGGTTTTTTTGTTGTGGTAATGCAGCGCTTTCGCGCTAATCATTTCCATACAAACAAGTCCGGCTCCCTGTTCCCGGCAGAGCAATCGAAATGGCGGATCGGATACGCCTGCCATTGGCGCCAAAATCAGATTGTTGGAAAGCGACACATTTCCAATCTGCAACGTGTGGATGGGCGAAGCTTTCGCTGGCATTGCTTCGCTAGGATTACGATTCATCCTGATTCAATCCGTACACTATATTCAAACCGATCAGCGTCAGATTGGGATTGTATTCTTCGATACAGTCTGTTTCTTTGGATATCATATTTCCCAATCCCCCCGTGGCTACCACCTTGACATTTTCGTAGCCGGAGGCCTCGATCATATGTTTGACGATGTATTCGGTCTGCCCGATCTGCCCATAGACAAGCCCAGCCTGCATAGAGGAAATCGTCTCTTTTGCCAGAATTCTTTTCGGTTTTTTGATTTCTATTTCCGGCAGCTTCGCCGCGTCCTCCCACAAAGCCTTCGCGGAAATACGCACGCCCGGTGCCGTCAATCCCGCCTCAAATTCCCCTTTTCCATTCACGAGATCGTAGGTGGTCGCCGTGCCAAAATCGATAACGATGACAGGCCCGCCATACAGGGCGTAGGCGCCCGCTGCATCTACGATCCGATCCGCGCCGACCTGCTCGGGACGGTCCAGCGCAATACGGATTCCGGTTTTGATCGACTCCTTGACGATCACCGGATGCACCGAAAAATATTTGATAATACCGCTGATCAGCGAATGGTTGACCGCCGGAACCACGCTCGCATAAATCGCATCTTTAATCTGTTTTTTGTCAATCCCATTTTGAAAAAGGATTTCGCTCAATAATATTCCATATTCGTCAGACGTGCGGGGAATTTTTGTGTTCATACGGAAATTCCCCACCAGCTCATTTTGGTCAAATACACCAATGGTAATATTGGTGTTTCCTGCGTCGATGGCTAAAATCATTTTTGTTTCCTCACGAAATGGGTTCTCCCAGGAAAAACACCCGATAATACATTTCCAATGACTCAAACAATTCTCTTTTTTCTCTCTGGAGCTGCCTCACCTTCAGGCCGCTTCCAATTTCGTCGTATAAAATATCGTCCTCAGCGGCCTCTGTCCGAATGACCAAATGGCCGTCTTCATCGAACGACAAACGCAGAATGCCGCCCACGTCCTCTGTGAACAATACGCACAAAATCTGCAGCTCCTGACGCACGCTTTCCGGCATCCCCCAAAAGTCCTCATTGAGATAATATTTTTTTGCATAGGCACTGGAAACACAGAGGATTACCTCTTCGTCCCACGGTTCATATTCAAACATATCCATCCAAACCTCGAACCTGTACCTCTCCCGAATCTATGCGGCTTTTTTGGCCTGTATCCGTATCTACAACCACCAACCGCCCGGCCTCGTCCATCCCCAAAGCCTTTGCTTCAAAATGCCCCTGCGGATCCAAAATCCGAACCAGATTATTTTTATTTAATAATCGCCTGTTGTAATCCTCCAGCAAGAAAGAAAGCGATCTTTCCTGCCGAAATTCCTCATACAATTCCCGAAAATAATTCCAAATCGTTTCGATAATGGTAATACTTCCCGGAAGCTCCGGATGCGAAACTATATCTTTCGAACCGACATCCATTAGCCCTGAAAAATCTTCCTCAGCTCTCTCCCCCGGCTCTGCCGCAAGCTCTTCTTCGATGCTTGTCGCCCGATCCGAAAGAGCGTCCGGATAGCTGCCTCTTCGAACATTCAAACCGATGCCCACGATAATTGCCCCGCCGACCCGCTCTGTCAGTATCCCGCAAATTTTTCGTTTGGCAATCAAAATATCGTTCGGCCATTTGATCTGCGCAGGCAGGCCAAACAGCAATTCCACTGTCTTGGCCGCCGCCATAGCCGCCAAAATAGTAATCCCGGGAATCTTCGTCTCCGGCAAGGCCTCTTCCTTCATCCACCCCGGATAAAAGATCATACTTGTCGAAACAGAAACGCCGGATGGCGAAACCCATTCATGCCCGCTCCGTCCCCGACCGGCTGTCTGCATCCCGGCAGAGACCACTGTGAAAGGTCGGGGGATTTCTCCCGACTGCAGGCGGCGTTTCAATTCATTGTTTGTAGAATCTGTGACCTCTAAATAAATGTAACAGGTCACATTCCGGGCAGCTTCCTCATTTTCCTGAAAAGAATGTCGAGTTTCCTCATTCGCCATATAAGGTTGCATACATAACCGCCTTGATCGAATGCATTCTGTTTTCTGCCTCGTCGAATACCACCGACCGCGAACCTTCAAAAACAGCATGCGATACCTCGAGTTCGGAGAGACCGAATTTCTCAAAAACTTCTCTCCCTACGCCGGTCTCTAAATCGTGATACGCCGGAAGACAATGCATAAATATGGCGTTGTCTTTTGCGTAAGAAAAGGCTTTTTCATTCACCTGATAGGGGCTCAAATCCTCAATGCGCTCCTGCCAAACCTCTTCGGGTTCGCCCATAGATACCCACACATCGGTATAAATCACATCTGCATCTTTGCAGCCTTCTTCCACCGAATCGGTCAAAATAATCTGGCTCCCGGATTGCTTTGCAAATTCCTGGCAGGTATCGATGAGTTTTTGATCCGGGAAATATTTCTTGTTGGTGCAAGCCACAAAATCCAATCCCAATTTCGAGCAGACCACCATGAGCGAATTTCCCATATTGAAACGCGCGTCGCCCATATAGACAAACCGCACGTCCGAAAGCCGCCCCAAATGCTCCTGAATCGTCAGCATATCCGCAATCATCTGAGTGGGATGAAACTCATCGGTCAGCCCATTCCATACCGGCACGCCGGAATATTTTGCGAGGTCTTCCACGATTTTCTGGTCGAAGCCTCGATATTCGATACCGTCATACATCCGCCCCAACACCCGCGCCGTGTCAGCAATGCTCTCTTTTTTTCCAATCTGCGACGCCGCAGGATCCAGATAGGTCGTGTACATACCGAGATCATGCGCTGCCACCTCAAAGGAACAGCGGGTTCTCGTGCTTGTTTTTTCAAAGATCAACGCAATCTGCTTTCCACGAAGCACGTCATGCGGCACGCCTTCTTTTTTCTCTTTTTTCAGCCTAGCGGACAACGCAACCAGACTCCGTATTTCCTCTGGCGTAAAATCCAACAGCTTCAGGAATGATCTGTTTTTGAGGCTCATTACTATTATTTTCCTTTCTCAAAATCCTGTATTTGCAGACCACATCAATTCGATGCCATGGTATCCTTCAACGCCGTAGCCAGCCCTGCCAACCCCTGAATTTCTGAAGGAATAATAATCTTTGTCGCTTTTCCGTCCGCCGCTTTCGCAAACGCCTCCAGAGACTTGAGCTGCATGACCCGCTCATCCGCCCCAGCTTCTTTGAGAAAACGCAATCCATCGGCGTTCGCCTGCTGTATCTTCAGAATCGCTTCAGCCTGTCCTTCTGCCTCCCGCACCGTCGCTTCTTTCTTGGCTTCCGCACGCAAGATCGCAGCCTGCTTTTCGGCTTCGGCATCCAAAATCGCCGACTCTTTTTTTCCTTATGCGATCAGAATCGTCGACTTTTTCTCGCCCTCTGCGATCAGAATCGCTTCCCGGCGCTCACGCTCGGCCTTCATCTGTTTTTCCATTGCGTCACGAATCGCAGTCGGCGGTATAATATTTTTGAGCTCGACACGGTTAATCTTGATCCCCCAGGGATCGGTCGCCACGTCCAGCGAAGCACGCATCTTGGTGTTGATCGTCTCGCGGGATGTCAGCGTCTCGTCGAGTTCCAAATCACCGATCACGTTTCGCAGCGTCGTAGCCGTCAAGTTTTCAATCGCCATGATCGGATTTTCCACGCCATAGCAATAGAGCCGGGGGTCAGTAATCTGATAATACACGACGGTGTCAATCTGCATCGTCACATTGTCTTTGGTAATCACCGGCTGCGGCGGGAAATCCACCACCTGTTCTTTTAGGTTCACATTCCGGGCCACCCTGTCGATAATCGGCATCTTGAAATGAAGCCCCACGGACCAAGTGCTTTGGTAGGCTCCCAAACGTTCCACCACAAAAGCATGCGCCTGTGGAACCACGCGAACGCATGGAATCAGAACCGCCAAAAGTACGACAAGAAGGATCAGCACCGGCAGGCTCAGCAGCAATGCCTCCATAATTGAAACACCCCCTTATTCCGCTGTGTTCAAATCTGTCAAATAATCTTCTACGGAAGAAATGTCTGCCGAAATCTCCGGCAGGGGATCGTTGGCATGTGCCTCTTCATAGAGCCCGTAGGCCGAATAGCCCACCCAACCAGCGATCGCTGCTGCGATCAAGATGCCTACGCAGTATCCCAGCACGCGCTCCCGTTTTTCTTTTTTCAGTATCTTCTTGCGATTTTTCTTCAGTTCTTTGCGGTAATCAATCTTCGCCTGGCTCATCCTTTTTCCCTCCTTGGTTCATAGTAAAATAATGTACTAAACTTTGTCATCCTATTTGTATCTGATCTAGGCACTTTGGATGCCCTGTATCTATCAAGACAGATAGTACTGTAGTATACACTGTTTCCCCAAAAATTGCAATCGGCAAGATGGGCAAATTTCATGAAATTTGTATGTAATACTTGCTACCTGTACGGTTGCCATCCAAAAGCGATATTTTAACTGCGATAAACCGCATCAAAACATCGTTTCGGATGGCAACCGTACAGGTAGAAAAAATTGGCATTCTTCCCCCAAAATCCCCAAAGTCATGCCGAAATACTTGGAAGGTGAGATTTCTTTTACTATAAATCCACGTTTTCTTAAAGGATATTTTGGTAAAATTGCCATTTTGACGGCATTTGTGTTATAATGCAGAGGCTGTTTTTATCATTTTTAACAAGGAGGTTTTTTATGAAAAAGAGAGTCTATATGAGATTGCTTGCAAAATGTCTCTCGACCGCATTGGTTGGGACGCTGGTTCTCGCTCCCCCGTCGATGATGGCGGAAGTTTCCGCTACCGAGATGGAATCGGTGGACGATGCGGAAACAGACGATGAACCCACGGCTGACGACACGGATCCGGACGACGGCGATACCGACACCGATGACGGCGACACCGATCCTGATGATGGTGATACCGATCCTGATGATGGCGACACCGATCCCGATGACGGCGACACCGATCCTGATGATGGCGACACCGATCCCGATGACGGCGACACCGATCCCGATGACGGCGACACCGATCCTGATGATGGTGATACCGATCCCGATGATGGTGATACCGATCCCGATGACGGCGATGGTGGCGATGAGACAAACGACCCTATCGATATTGCTAGTGCCCAGATTTCCATCGGTTCTTACAGCAAGGTATTCGACGGAAAAGAAAAGACACCTTCCCTGACCGTGAAGGTAAACGGCGCTACTCTAAGGGAAAACACCGACTATTCTGTTGAATATGATAACAACGTAGACGCAGGCACCGCAACGGTTGCTATTACGGGCGAGGGAGACTATGAAGGAGAGGCTACGGCTTCTTTTTCAATCGAAAAAGCTACTCCCAAAATCAAGGTCTCAGCTGTGAATGACGATGAGAAAACGATTTCCTCCATCAAGGTCGGAGAGGAAGCAACCGCCATTTGCATCGACAGCCTTGAGCCTAACGAAGAAGACGAGGACGCAGAAGATATCCGGGATTACAATATTACATTCTCAAGCTCCAGCAGCAAGATTTTCACCGTCAGTGCAGACGGAGAAATCGTTGGGAAAAGTGCCGGAACAGCAAAGCTGATCGCAAAAGTCACCTACGATTCTGATACAGAAACCCGCAATTTCAAAGAGGACTCTGTGTCGACTTCCTTGACCGTGAAGGCCGTTGCTCCTTCTGCTCCTACCGGCGTGAAAGCCGCAAAAGCAAAGAAGAAGGGCATTATTATTAGCTGGAATAAGGTCAGCGGGGCAGATGGATATTATCTGTATAGAACAGACAAAGGCACCAAAAAAGCCTACAAGGACATCAAAACAAATTCCTACACAGACACCAGCGTCACAGAGGGTACGACTTACACATACTCCGTAAAGGCGTACAAGGGATCATTGTCAAGCTCGGCTTCCTCGAATGTTTCCTGCATGGCGCCGCTTGCGACCCCGAAGGCTCCTACGCTGACCAATCCCAAGGCGGGTGTGCTGCAGGTGAAGTGGGCGAAGAACAAGAATGTATCCGGCTACCAGATTCAGTATGCCAACAACAAGAGCTTCAAAAAGGCAGCGTCGGTGAATATCACCAAAAACAGCACGACCTTTACCAAGATTCCGAAGCTGAAAAAGAATACGACCTATTACGTGAAAATCCGTACCTCCAAGAAATCCGGAAAGAACACTGTTTATTCCTCCTGGAGTTCCGCGGCCAGCAAGAAGCTAACAAAATAATGGACGAGATCAAAATACTGGAAGTCAAAAAAAGTATTTTCGAAGACAACGACGCAGAGGCCAATGCCCTGCGTCTTCGTCTTCGGGAAAAAGGCATCTTTCTTTTGAACCTGATGTCTTCTCCCGGTGCCGGGAAAACATCGACGATCCAGCAGTTGGCGAATCGCATCAAAGACGATTACGCAATGGCTGTTTTGGAAGCCGATATAGATTCCGATGTCGATGCAAGGACCATGGTTTCAGCAGGTGTTCCTGCGATTCAGATTCACACCGGCGGGATGTGCCACCTGGATGCAGGTATGACAGAACAGGGATTGGACGCACTGAACGAGCATTATGATCTGATTATTTTGGAGAATGTCGGAAACCTGGTTTGCCCCGCAGAATTTGATACCGGCGCCACGAAAAACGCCATGATTCTTTCCGTGCCAGAGGGCGACGACAAAGCCTTGAAATACCCACTGATGTTTTCGATTTGCGACCTCGTGCTGATCAA
>JAFUXY010000479.1 GCA_017477005.1 Lachnospiraceae bacterium
ACACGATCGGAGGCGGCATCGGACAGTCGCGGATCTGTATGTTTTTCCTGCGCAAATGCCATATCGGAGAGGTTCAGGTGTCCATCTGGCCGGAGGAAGAGGTGGCATTTGCGAAGGAGCGAGGGGTGATTATTCTTTGATCGAGGGCTTGAATGAAAACCAAAGGCTCGGCGTAGAGACGACCGAAGGGCCGGTGCTGATTTTGGCGGGCGCCGGGAGCGGAAAGACCCGGGTTTTGACGCATCGGATCGCCTATCTGATGAAGGAAAAGGGAGTCGCGCCCTATCATATTCTAGCGATTACCTTTACCAACAAGGCGGCGCAGGAAATGCGAAACCGTGTCAACAAACTCGCCGGAGATGGCGCGGAAATGGTCTGGGTGGCGACCTTTCATTCGACCTGCGTGCGGATCCTGCGGCGGTTTGCGGATCATATTGGCTTCGATAACCGGTTTACGATCTTTGATACCGAGGATCAGAAGACGGTCATGAAAGAGGTAATCCACGAGCTCGGCATTGATCCGAAAATGTTTCGGGAACGCTTCTTTTTGAATTATATTTCTGCGGCGAAAAACGAACTGATTACGGCGGAGCAGTATCATCAATACGCTTCGGGCGGACGCTATGGGGATCTGATCGAGAGAGCCTACAAGGAATACCAGAATCATCTCTATAGCTACAACGGCATGGATTTCGACGATCTGTTGATGAATACGGTCGAGCTGCTGCGGATGGATCCGGAGGTGCTTTCGTATTATCAAAAACGGTTTTCGTACATCTTGGTGGACGAGTACCAGGATACGAATACGGCACAGTTCGCGTTCATCGAGTTGTTGGCGAAGGAGCATCACAATATCTGCGTGGTCGGGGACGACGACCAGTCGATCTACCGCTTCCGGGGGGCGAATATCCGGAATATTTTGGATTTTGAGGATCATTATCCAGAGGCAAAGGTAATACGCCTGGAGCAGAATTATCGTTCGGTGCAGGCGATTTTGGACGTCGCCAACAGCGTGATCGCCCACAATGCGGGACGCAAGGAAAAGAGCCTCTGGACCGAAAACGGAAACGGCGATCCGGTGGTCTATCGGCAGTTTGACAGCGCTTATCGGGAAGCGGAATTTGTGGTCAATGATATCGCGGCCAACCATCTCAAGGGGCGGTGCGATTACCGTGACTGCGCGGTTTTGTACCGTACCAATGCCCAGTCCCGTCTGCTCGAAGAAAAATTCCTGATGGCGAGCGTCCCCTATCGGATCATCGGCGGCGTCAATTTCTATGGCAGAAAAGAGATCAAGGATATTTTGGCGTATCTGCGGACGATTGACAATCCCAGAGACGACGTGTCCGCAAGGCGGATTATCAACATTCCGCGGCGGGGAATCGGACAGACAACCGTGGGACGGCTTTCTGAGTTTGCGATCCGGCACGAAATCGGGTTTTATCAGGCCTTGGAACGGCTGTCGGAGATACCCGATATCGGACGATCCAAAAAAAAGCTCCAGGATTTTTGGCAGATGATCGAGGCGTTGAAGGTGGCGGCGGAGCATTTGTCCGTTTCCAAATTGATGAAAAAGATTCTCGAGGAAACCGGCTATGAGGAGGAGCTTCGGAAGGAGGACACGGTCGAAGCGAGAACGAGGCTTGAAAACATCGACGAGCTTTTGACCAAGGCCGTGACCTTTGAAGAGGAGTTTGCAAAAAGCAGCCAGGAGACAGGCGATGAACGGTCGATGCTGTCGGCGTTTTTGGAGGACGTGGCGCTGGTCTCGGACACGGATCGCATGGAAGAAGAGGACAATTTTGTGACACTGATGACGCTTCACAGCGCCAAGGGTCTCGAATTTGAAAATGTCTATCTGACCGGGCTCGAAGAAGGGCTGTTCCCTTCATCCCAGTCGATTAATTCCGATACGCCGGACGAAGAGGTGGAAGAGGAGCGGCGGCTGTGTTATGTGGGGATCACGAGGGCGAAAAAGCG
>JAFUXY010000480.1 GCA_017477005.1 Lachnospiraceae bacterium
ACCAGTCCGCCCGCCATTCCACAATATCGCATTGCACATAACCAAGCAGCCGCGCAGCAGCCAAAATTTCTCCCTTTGTCCTGCCCACGATGGGCACGATTACTTTTGGCGCGCCTTCGCCAATTTCAACACCTCGAATCGTCACCGTATTACTATTACTCATTGTCCTCAAACTCCAGATAGGAAAACCGATTCCAACAAACTATCCCAAAAATGTATCAGATTGTTTTTTTCGTGTCAAGTCCGCCGCGCATCTTGCGCACGACCATGTTTTCATTGCCTAACGATATAAGATGATATATAATGTAACTTTCAAATGGAATAAGCGAAGGAGAAAACGATGGATGAATTGGATGAGAGACTGAAGAAGCAGACCGCTTTTTCTCTCGAGATAGACAAGGAGAAAAACATTTTTCGACAAACCCATTTATCGGGACACGGGAGGAATGAAAACGATGCGGAACACGCCTGGCACATGGCGATTATGGCGTATATTCTGCGCGAATATGCGAATGAAACCATTGACATAGCAAAGGTAATGCTAATGTGCCTGATCCACGATATCGTGGAAATCGACGCGGGCGATACCTATGCCTATGATGCGGAAGGAGCAAAAACAAAAAAAGCCAGAGAGGATGCCGCCAAAGATCGAATCTACTCCCTGCTTCCGACAGACCAAAAAGAGGAACTGATCGCGCTGTTCGATGAATTTGAGGCCTGGGAGACCCCGGAATCCCGCTTTGCGCATGCGATGGACAACCTGCAGCCCCTGCTCCTCAACGACAGCAACGGGGGCGAGGATTGGAAGGCACACGGCGTTTGTGCGGCACAGGTCTACGGCCGCCAGCAAAAGACAAGGCTCGGATCCGAGAAGCTGTATGCCCTGACTGACCAGATTCTTCGCCAAAATATAGAAAGGGGCAGTTTGCCGGAGGAAGCATTTCAAGACGACGGAAAGGACCAAAAAGACAAATGACCATTAAGGATTTAGAGATAGGACAATCCGCCCGCATTGATGCAGTGGGCGGCGAAGGGGCTCTGCGGCAGCATTTTTTGGATATGGGCGTGATCCCGGGCGCCGTGGTCACTCTAGTCAAACTGGCACCGATGGGCGATCCCATGGAGCTTCGCATCCACGGTTATGAATTGACGCTGCGGGTGGCGGATGCGGAGAAGATTAGCGTTTCTGAAACAGCGGAAAATGCATCGACCATAGAAAAACATGCACACGCACGGGACATCCCCCACCCGGGGCTGGGCGAGGAAGGACAATATCATCCAAGGGGAAGCGGAAACCCGCTGCCCGACGACACTCTCCTGACCTTTGCGTTGGTTGGAAATCAAAACAGCGGCAAAACGACCCTGTTCAACCAATTGACCGGCGCCAATCAGCATGTCGGCAATTTCCCCGGCGTGACTGTAGACCGCAAGGACGGGGCGATCCGCAACCAAAAAAATACCTTGATCACCGATCTGCCCGGCATCGACTCGAGGTCCCCGTATTCGAGCGAAGAATTGGTGAGCCGCAATTTTGTGCTTTCAGACAAGCCCAAAGCTATTATCAATATCGTCGATGCGACGAACATCGAGCGCAATCTTTATCTGACCATGCAGCTTTTGGAAATGAATGTGCCGATGGTCGTAGCGCTCAATATGATGGACGAGCTTCGGGGGAACGGGGGAACCGTGGATATCAACCGCATGGAGACCATGCTTGGAATCCCGGTGGTACCGATTTCCGCCGCCAAAAATGAAGGAATCGAAGAACTCGTCCACCATGCCATGCATATTGCGCGGTATCAGGAGCGTCCGGGACGACAGGATTTCTGCGATGAAAACGATCATGGCGGCGCCGTACACCGCTGCCTTCATGCGGTCATGCATATGATCGAAGACCACGTCAAAAAAGCGGATTTGCCTCTGCGCTTTGCGGCAGGCAAAGCGATCGAGGGGGATGAACTCATCATCGAACAGCTCGGACTCGAGCAGAACGAAAGAGAAACCCTTGAACACATTGCCACACAGATGGAGCGGGAACGCGGATTAGACCGCAGCGCAGCGATTGCCGATATGCGTTTTTCGTTCATTGAAAAGATATGCGATGCCTGCGTGGTACGCCCCAAAAACAGCAAAGAGCATGAACGCAGCCAGAAAATAGA
>JAFUXY010000481.1 GCA_017477005.1 Lachnospiraceae bacterium
CAAGCGGCCGGTGCCGATCAACGATACGACGCCGCTTTGGGGAAAGACGCCGAGCGAATGCACGGATGAGGAGTACAAGGAGTTCTACCGCAAGGTATTCATGGATTTCAAGGAGCCTCTGTTCTGGATCCATTTGAACATGGATTATCCGTTCAACCTCAAGGGCATCCTGTATTTCCCAAAAATCAATATGGAATACGACTCCATTGAAGGTACGATCAAGCTCTACAACAACCAGGTGTTCATCGCGGACAATATCAAAGAGGTGATTCCAGAGTTTTTGATGCTTTTGAAGGGCGTGATCGACTGCCCGGATCTGCCTTTGAACGTCTCCCGGAGCGCGCTGCAGAACGTTGGCTTTGTAAAGAAGATTTCGGATTATATTACCAAGAAGGTGGCGGACAAGCTGTCTGGTATGTGCAAGACGGACAAGGAGAATTACGAGAAGTACTGGGACGACATCAGCCCGTTTATCAAGTATGGCTGCCTCCGCGACAACAAGTTCTGCGATCGGATCAACGATTATATTCTGTTCAAGGATATCTACGACAAGTACACTACCCTTCCGGAGCTGTTGGTCAAGGAGGAGGAAAAGGAAGAATCCAAAGATTCGGAGATCGAGACTCCTGAAATTGTCGGCGTGGACGGGCAGCCGATCCAGACCGATAAGGACGACGATACGACGGAAGACGAAAAGGACAAGCGAAAGGTCGTCGATTATGTGACCGATGTTCAGCAGCAGGGACAGTATATTTCGATGTTCAAGGATCAGGATATGAACGCCGTGATCCTCGATCACAATATCGACACCAGCTTCATTACCCAGCTTGAGCAGCGCAACGAGCAGTATCGTTTCTGCCGCATCGATGGGGATCTGACAGATAGTCTGGTGGAGGAAGATTCTTCGGCGGAGGAAGAGACAAAGACGCTGTCTGAGGTCTTCAAGAAGCATCTGAACAAGGAGCATCTGACGGTGAAAGCTGAGAAGCTGAAGGACGAGACGGTGGCATCCGTGCTGACGGTCAAGGAGGAATCCCGCCGGATGGCCGATATGATGCGGATGTATTCGACAAACGGCTTAGGCGGCGGTATGGACGCAGATCTCTTCCCGCAGGATGAGACGTTGATCTTGAATGCAGCCCATCCTCTCGTCAAATATATGCTCGAGAATACGGAGAGCGAGAGCGTCAGCGATCTCTGCCACCAGCTCTATGACCTGGCGAGGATCCAAAACGCTCCGCTGAACCCGGAGGATATGAAAGAATTCGTCCGCCGGACGAATGCGATTATGCTGAATCAGTTTCAGTGAGATTAAGTGGTAAAGAAAAGCGTTTCGTAGAAACAATTATAGTAAACGAACAAAGTGAGTTTACTTTGCGCCAAATTCGAATGAGGCGAATGCCGAATTTTCCTATCGAATTTGTGTGCATGGTCTCTTGAAAGTAAAGTTTATTTAGTCATTTACTATAAAAAGGTGTCCCGTACTGGTTGTTCGGGACACCTTTTGCTCATAACATCTGTTTTAATTTTTCTTTCAGCTCTGGTATTTCATTCAACAATGTATCCCATACAATTTCTAAATCAACTCTTTCGTAGTCATGTGCATGGAGATTTCTCATAGATTTTATTGCATGCCAGGGTATGTCATCGTGTTCGAATCTGAAATCCTCTGATAAACGTCCTACAAGCTCTCCTATTTGAATAATGCACATATTGCAAGAATACTGAAATGAGATTTGTTCTACATATTCTCTATAGTCATAGTTGTATTCATTCATAAGATGTGCAATATCATCACAATATCGAATAATTTTGTCGAGTACATCACGATCACGATTGTTCATACAGTAGAACCCCCTCAGATTGAATGGAGGACAAAAAATCCTCATCTTGGATACTTGTCGTCACAACATCTACATGACATCCAAATTTTTTTTCAAGTTCATCAACAAATCTATAATATTTTATTAAACTATTTAGCCGTCCTTTATCAATGTAAAAATCGATGTCACTATCCTCTGTCGCCTCTCCCCTGGCATATGAACCAAATAAACTAATACTTTTTACTCCAAAATTTTTTGCAACTGGTATGGTTTTATCTTTTATTTCTTTTAATGTGTAACTCATATGTCACCCCAAAACTATATTCCCAACAATTACTTCATTCTGTGCATCCAGCTCCTTGCCATAGCTTTCGATAGCAACAGTATACCACAAAACTTCAAGCCAAAAAAGGGACTCCGCTTCATACGGAATCCCTTTTCTACAAGAAGCTTTTTGCAAGCCCCTTTTATAAAGTTTCAATCACCTTCGCTTTCACGCTTTCGGACATCTCCACCTCGTCCTTGGACACGCAGAGTACAAAGCGAACATTGAATTTTTCAGAAATAATATCGAGCTTTTCAATCGCACGGGAAAGCTCTTCCGTCGTCTTGATATTGGCAATGGTCAAAAAGCTGTCCAGGGCAATTTCCTCGATATCGCTGTTCTGTGAGATGGCCCCGCTCAAAAAACCAAGAAATTCATCCGTTGAACCAATGGCATAATCCGCCATATTGATCAATCGTACCTTCGATGTCAATTCGTACATGTGCTTTTGGCTCTTGTCGATATACACAATATCGCCCGCCGCTGCCTTGATATCCTCATGAATCCGATTGATCAGATATCTGGTTTTGCCCTTTCCCCTATCTCCTGCAATAATCTCAACCATAGAATTGCCCTCCTTTTTTTGAGTAATTATTTAGACCGTTGCACCAATACGACTCTACTGATGGTTTTGCAAAGCAGAACAAACCTCTGCACGACCATTCATTACGCAATATTATAATGTATTCGAGAGGAAAAGACAAGAGGTTCTATGCGCAAGCTCCAGCAATTGGTATGAGGTTCTACGCAAGCCCCAGCAATTGGCTCATAAGCTGGAACAAGGTATAGCGGTAATCTGCGTGAAACACAATCGAAATAATCTTTTCCTTTCGGGCGTTTCGCGAGAACAACACCAGGCAGGAACCGGCCTGACTTGTCGTGCCGGTCTTCCCTCCCACAATAGAAATTCCCTCCGGCACGGCGTATTCACCGGTCAGATATCCGTTGGTGTTTTCCCAGGTCTTCTGCCGGGCGCTGCCGTCCTTTCCTTCAAAATTCGCGGTATAGGTCGCTTTGTCGATCAGCGAAACGAATTTCTTTTTTTGAATCGCCGCTGAAAAGATCAGGTACATATCGTAGACACAGGTATAATGCTCGTCGTCGTGCAGCCCGTTCGGCGTCACAAAATGCGAATGTGTCGCGCCCAGCCGTTTTGCTTCCTCGTTCATCAAGGACACAAAGCGCTTGGTGTCCCCGCTGATCCCCTCTGCGATCGCGATAGCGGCGTCATTGCCGCTCACCAGCATCATTCCGTACAACAGATCGTTCAAGGTAATCTTGTCCCCTGGAAGCAGCCCTGCCACCGTCGAATCACTCGATTGCACACAGGCGTTTTCCGTAATCGTATAGACCTCGTTGAGATCCCCGTACTTCAATGCCACATAGGCGGTCAGGATCTTAGTGGTGCTGGCAGGATATTTTTTTTCAAAAATATTTTTGGCGTACAACACCGTCCCGGTGGTCTCGTTGAACACGCATCCAGCCTCAGCCAAATCGGAATCGACCTTTTTGACCGCAACATTTTTTTCCTTCGGAATACAGAGCCGATCCGCAAACAGTCCGATCTCATCCGGCGTGCTGCCCTTTGTAATTCCATATTCCACCGAAGATTCGAAAACCTGATAGGCATTTGGATCCGGCGCCTTTTTGCCACAGGAAGACAGCAGCAAAGGCAAAATGAGAATCCAAGCCCAAAATCTGCATTTATTTATACATTTCACGCCACTCAAAATCTCCTCGATCCAAAGACAAGATCAACAACTCGGCTGTCGCTAAGTTGGTCGCCAATGGAATGTTGTGCGCGTCGCACAGCCGTACAATGTTGTTGACATCCGGTTCATGAGATTTAGCGGTAATCGCATCCCGCAGGAAAATCACCAGATCGATTTCATTGTGCTCGATCTTGGCGCCAAGCTGCTGGGTTCCTCCCAAATGTCCGGACAGATATTTGTGAATGTTCAGATTGGTCACTTCTTCCACCAATCGGCCGGTAGTACCGGTTGCATAAACTTCGTGTCGGCTCAATATCCCCCGATAAGCGATACAAAAGTTCTGCATCAATTTCTTTTTTGCGTCATGCGCCACCAATCCTATGTTCATAGCGCTCCCCCTTCTATGACTTCCCCTATCAAAAATGAAGCAATGAATCCTCCCGGTATCGCTTCTTGGCCTGGAGCCCCACATTCAGCACGAAGCCGATTCCCAGGTACAAAGTAACAAGCGACGTCAGCCCGTAGCTAACAAACGGAAGGGTCAGCCCCGTATTGGGCAAGATCCCCGTCACCACACTGATATTGACAAAGCTCTGGAACCCCACCAGGCATGCAATACCGATGCAGATGAGCTGCCCCGACAAATCCTTGGCCCGCTTCGCCATCCGCAGGCACTCCACCGTGATCACCAAAAGCAGCAGTACGATCAGTACGGAGCCGATAAACCCCAATTCCTCTCCGGCTACCGCGAAAATAAAGTCCGTCTGCGGCTCTGAAATGTAATTCCCGTTTTTCACCGAATCGACCGCGTCATTGTTTAAGCCTTTTCCAAATAGCTGCCCCGATCCGACCGCCATGATCGAATTAAGCTGCTGATAGGCTTCCGAAGGATAATCATCGGGGTGAAGCCACGCCAAAATACGGCGACCCTGGTACGGATTCAACAAGGTCTGCCCGTCCCGGCTCACGAGGAACAGAAAGACAGACAATGCCGGAATCGAAAGCCCGAGCACCCACGCCACGATCTTGTACGACAGTCCGGCCGCAAACAGCATACCCGAAATCATCAGAAAGGTAACGATCGTAGTGGACAGATCCGGCTCCCGAATGATCAAAAGCAGCGGAACCCCGGCCAACAAACCGGTGATGAACAGTTGTCGCTTCGTGTTCAGCCCTTCCTCGCAGACCATGAAATACTTGGCAAAAAACAGCACCAATAAGATCTTGCCGAGCTCTGAGGGCTGAAACCGGATAAAACCGATGTCGATCCAGCGCCGGGCACCGAGACGGCCCAGATCCCCGAAAAATAGCACGGACAGGAGCAACAGGATCGTCAGCACATAATAGGCATAATGAAATTGCAGCACAAATTCAAAATCGATGAGCGAGATCAAAACCATGACAATGAGACCCAGAACCATTCCTAAGATCTGCCGATTCTGATACCCCTCATTGGCGCTTCCGATCACAAAAATCCCCACCATCGTCAGTCCAAAAACCGCCGCCACGAGAACTAAATTGTAGTTTTTCAGCTTGTAATTTCGAAACATAAACTTCCCTGCTCTAAACTAAGGAACCCATATTTTAGGAATCCATTTTTAAGAAATCCATCTTACGAAACCAGTTTTTTTACAACGCCGGCTGACAATGATTCCTTCAAAAGCGTACCCTCCCACAGAACGACCACCATCGGCTCCGTAGGCGAAGGACGGCGGAAAAAGCTGCGTTTGGCGCTGGTGATTTCGCCGGAATGGGACGCAATCGAAATATCGTTCGAATCAAAGGTATTGGCGACGATATATGCCTTTTTTTCGCCCTCACATCCGGCATGTGCGCCACCGCGGATCTCCCCGGAGACAATGATATTTCCCTTCACCTTCACGGTGCCGCCCCGTTTGATATCCCCAAGGATCAAGACGCTGCCATCGGAGGTCACGATTTCATCCTTCTTGATGGATCCGGGCACGATCTTGGCGTTTTGATAAAACTCATCGAAATAGAACCGGTCGATCATATCGATCATCCGCGCGTCCTTCAAGCGATCGTTTTCTTCGATCAAAATAATATGGATCAGCGAATTCAGTTCGATCGCTTCCACGAGTACGGAAAGCTCCTGTCCGGTCAGATCCCGCCCTTCTGTCCGCAGAATCAGATCGACCTTTCCGAAAAAATTCTTGGCTTCGGCAAATTTTCCGCACACCTCGCGGATCAACGTCTCAAAATCGGCTTCTTTATCGAGCACCAGCGTCAACCCATGCGGATTGCTTTTGATTGTGCAAGCATCGATCATATCTATACCCTCTTTTTTCGAAAGGAGGCTGCTTCAAGGAAGTATCACGGAAATGTATCCGATGCCCCTTCCTAATCCGCCACGGAGTTTCCTGTCGCGACACGCTGCGCTTCCGCAGACTCCGCAACTCCATACGAATCTTCGTCTCCAAAATAAATGCCCAAAATATAACGCGAAATATCGGACGCATTGTGGGACGTATA
>JAFUXY010000482.1 GCA_017477005.1 Lachnospiraceae bacterium
GGGGCGCCGATGCCGATTGACCGCGCGATCGAGGTGAATGCTGAGCTTGCGAGGCGTTATGAGGAGGAAGAGGACGTCAAGCGGATCATCGACCTGGCGAGGCCGCTCGAGGGGCTTCCGCGGCAGGCTTCGATGCATGCGGCGGGCGTGGTAATCTCCGAAAAGCCGATGGATGAATATGTGCCGCTGGCGAGGGCGAAGGATGGCAGCCTGGTCACGCAGTTTACGATGACGACGATCGAAGAGCTCGGGCTTTTGAAGATGGATTTTCTCGGTCTTCGTACGCTGACGGTGATTGCGGACGCGGTTCGGATGGTCGAAAAAAACTATGGCGTTTCAATCGATATCGACCATATTCCCTTCGACGATCCCAAGGTCTATGAATCGATCGCTTCCGGGCGGGACGAGGGCGTGTTCCAGTTGGAAAGTGAGGGTATGCAGAACTTTATGAAGGAGCTTTCTCCCACCTCTTTGGAAGATATAATTGCGGGAATTTCGTTGTACCGACCTGGCCCGATGGATTTTATTCCGGCGTATTTGAAAGGAAAGAACCACCCGGAAAGCATTCATTACGAGACGCCGGAGCTGGAGCCGATTCTGGCGCCGACCTACGGCTGTATCGTGTATCAGGAGCAGGTCATGCAGATTGTCCGCACGCTGGCGGGTTATTCGCTCGGACGCAGCGACCTGGTGCGGCGCGCGATGTCCAAGAAAAAAATGTCTGTCATGGAGGAGGAGCGAAAACGGTTCGTCTACGGTGATGAGGCGGAGGGCGTGAAGGGATGCGTGCCAAACGGCATCGACGAGAAGGTCGCCAACCATATTTTTGACGAGATGATCGATTTCGCCAAATACGCGTTCAACAAATCGCATGCGGCGAGCTATGCCGTGGTCGCTTATCAGACGGCGTATTTGAAATATTATTATCCGGCAGAATTTTTTGCGGCGCTGATGACCTCGGTGCTGGACAGCACGGTCAAGATTACCCAGTACATTGCGGCCTGTCGGGCGATGGGGATTCCGGTGCTGCCCCCGGATGTCAATACCGGAGGCGGCGCGTTCGTGGCGGCGGAAGAAGGGATTCATTATGGAATGTATGCGATCCGTGGCGTGGGAAAGCCGATGATCGACCGGATCGTCGAAGAGAGGGAGCAAAACGGAGCCTTCTCTACGTTGGAAGAATTTATTTCCCGGATGGAGGGCAGGGAATTAAACCGCCGGGGTATCGAAAATATGATAAAGGCAGGGGCGCTGGATTGTCTGGAGGGGAACCGCAGGCAGAAGATGTACGCCTACCCCCAGCTTCAGGACGCAGTGACGAAGGAAAAGAAGCACAGCGTGCCTGGGCAGATTTCGTTGTTTGATATGCTAGACAAAGACGAGGATGCGACCTTCCGTCTCAATCTGCCCAAAGTGGATGAATTCGACAAGGCCGAGCTTTTGGCCTATGAAAAAGAAGTACTTGGGATCTATGTCAGCGGGCATCCCCTGGAAGAAGATAGGGCATTGATGGAAAAAAATGTAACGGCTGTGTCCACCGATTTTCTGTGGACGGAGGGAGCACCGCGGAAGTTTTTTGACCGGCAGCGGGTGGTCGTAGGCGGGATGATTACGACAAAGCGTCTGCATTTTACCAAGAAAAATCAGGCGATGGCGTTTGTGACGATCGAAGATCTGTATGGGACGATCGAAATTCTGGTCTTCCCGCAGACGTTTGACAAATACCGGTTTTTGCTCGAGGAGGACAACAAGGTGTTCATAGTGGGCAGCGTGAGCCTCGAGGATGAAAAGGATTCCAAATTGATCGCGGATCGGATTTATGCGTTTGACGGCGTGCCGCTGGAAGTGTGGATTGATTTTGAAAATCACGGCGAGTACGAGTCCAACAAGGAGAAGCTAGGCACGCTTTTGTCACAGAGCCGGGGAGAGGACGCGGTGGTGCTGTATCTGCGGGAC
>JAFUXY010000483.1 GCA_017477005.1 Lachnospiraceae bacterium
GTGAAAATATCGGCCCGGGAAACGTTGATCGAAATCGGCACCGGACGATGCCCCTCATCAATCCACTTCCTCTGCCATTTCACCACCGATTCCCATACGATCATATCGATGTTGGAAATGAAGCCGTTTTTCTCAAGCACCGGGAGGAACACGGCGGGAGAAACCATCCCCTTGTCCTTGTGCATCCACCGCACCAGTGCCTCGCCTCCAACGACCTTCCCGGAATTCATATTCACCTTGTGCTGCACAAAGAAGGTGAACTCGCCCTCCTCGGTACCCCGCTTGATATCCACCAGCAGCTCGTACTCATTGCGGACATTCTGGAACATCGACTCATCGTACTTCGCCAGCCGTTTCGTATAATCGTCCTTGATGCTCTCCAAAGCGATCTTGGCGTTGTCATAGATTGACACGACCGACTCGGTGTTGTCCTCTATCTCATAGATCCCGACCTTCGGCGCAAAGCCTACCTCGTATTTGGAAAGCTCCGATTTGTACCACACATGGCTGGCAAACTCCATCAGCTCGGTCGGCCTACGGGGCACAAACATGGCAAAGTCGTCTCCGCCCAAGTATCCAGCGATACCGCCATAGCGCATCGTATATTCCTTCAAATATTTTGCCACAAGACGTAGGTATTCGTCTCCCTCTTCCCAGCCGTAGTAGTTGTTGAACAGCTTGAAGTGATCGACATCCACTGCGATCATATAGAAGCGGCCGGTGGGATCCCCCTGCAAATGGCTGAAAACCTTGTTGTAGAAGGTCTGCTTGTAATCCAGACCCGTCAGGTCGTCAATCCGCATATCGTCCGCCTTGAACTGGCGATCAAGACCGTCGATCAGCGCCTTTTGCCTCTTGAAGAGCCGAATCGTCGTCATGACTCTTCGCAGCACGATCCGCTCCGAAAACGGACGGGACAAAAAGTCAATCACCCCGAGATCAAAGGCCTTCTCGATATTCGAACCATCACTGTCCGCCGAAATCATGATCACCGGGAGCTGGTCGATCAGATGCTTGTATTTCATAAAGCGAAGCACCTCAAACCCGTCCATCCCCGGCATGATCAGATCGAGAATCACGATCCCCAGGTCGTTTCCATAATTCATCATGTACTCGCAGGCGTCGTTTCCATTGTCGATTTCCACGATGTCAAGCTCGTCCGCCAGCATTTCCTTTAGAATTTCACGATTCATCTCCGAATCGTCAACAATAAGCGCCGTATAACGTTTCTTTTGCTGCATAGTAGTGTCCCTCGCATTTTCTAAGAAAAAATGACACCAGTTTCTTTGGGTTGTCCATACACGAACCCAATTTGCAATTATACCGCATATGCCCGCTGTTTTCAATAAAAAATGGGGGTTTGCGTGACTAACACGTCCACAAACCCCAAAACTCCGTCAAGCAGAGATTTCCACCACCTCAAACAGCGGATCCCCCACCTCAATATGTCCCTTTGCGATCACGCGAATCTTGTAGCGATTCCGATTGTTCGTCATCACAAGCGGAGACGCCAGGGTTTCCGCTCTTTTGGCCAGATACCGAAGATCCAGCGACAATAGCTTGTCCCCTTCCTCGACCTGCTGGCCACTGTCCACATACGCCTCAAAGCCCTTTCCCTTCAAACGCATGCTTCCAATCCCTACGTGCAAAAGCACGCGGACGTTTTGCTCGTTTTGAAACACAATCGCGTGCTTCGTTTCAAATACAGACACGATCTTTCCCTTCGCCGGCGTGCAAACCTCCGAATCCTCTGGAATAATCGCCACTCCATCTCCCAAAAACCTCTGCGCAAACGCAGGGTCCGGTACCTCCTCCAAGGGGCAAACTTCACCCTTCATCGGACTATGAATAACACTGACAACAGAATTTTGCGACTCGTTCATACCCCCATATTTGCTCCCTTCCCAGTTTCTGCAAGTGTACATTCCCAAATTGTTGTAATTATACTCCAAGCACTTTGCCTTTTCATCCACAATTATACATAAAGATTTTTCAATTTCACAAGGGAAATTGTCGAAGTTGCCTACTTGCACAAAGCAGCCTGCCCACACAAGAAAACCGCCCGGTCGTCCCGGACGGCTCCCTGTACTATTCCGTCTTTTGTCAAAGCACCTCGGCCAGCCTCTTCTCGAGATCCGCCTTCGCGTCCTCGTATCCCGGCTTGCCCAGCAGCGCAAACATATTCTTCTTGTACGCCTCTACCCCCGGCTGGTCGAACGGGTTCACCCCGAGCATATACCCGGAAATGCCGAGCGCCTTCCAGAAGAAGTACACCAACTCCCCAAAGGCATAGTCTGACAGCTCGTCAATGGTAATGATCAAATTGGGCACGCCCCCGTCTACATGCGCCAACAGCGTACCGTTCATCGCCTTTTCATTCATGTACTGCAGGGTCTTGCCCGAAGCGAAATTCAGCCCGTCCACGTTCTTCTCGTCGTCCGGAAGCGCAATGTCGGCATTCGCCTTCTTCACCCACAGCAC
>JAFUXY010000484.1 GCA_017477005.1 Lachnospiraceae bacterium
AATATCTATGAGTATTCGCTGATGCGGCGTCCGATGCTGTTTTTCGCGTTTGACGAGGCGGCGTACGCGTTTTCGAGGGGCTTTCACAGGCCTTATCGGGAGGCGGCGCCGGGGAAGGTCTGCGCTGATTTCGAAGAGCTGATGCAGGCAATCGAGCAGAAGGATTTTGAGTTTGAAAAGGTAGAGGAATATGTCGATATGCAGTTTGATCATTTCGACAGCAACGCGAGGGATCGCGTGATCGATTGGATTTTGTTGGGAAAGATGCCGTCGGATGTCGCGGGGGCGATCGCTGCGAGAGACGAGCGGATGAAGCGTATCCAGACGACAGATTTCAGTGCGTTTGCCGAAGAGGAGGTTGTATGAATATAGCGATCATTTTTGCCGGTGGCAGCGGCATCCGGATGGGAGCCGGTATTCCCAAGCAGTTTTTGGAGATCAATGGAAAGCCTATTCTGATCCACACGATGCATCTGTTTCAGCATCACCATGAAATTGACAAGATTTATGCGGCGGTGCAGGAGGATTATATTGATTATGTGAAGGACTTGGCGGACGAATTCCGGGTCACGAAGCTGGCGAAGGTGGTGGCCGGAGGAGAGAGCGCGCAGGATTCGATCTACCATGCGCTCAAGGCGGCTGCGGAGGAAAATCCACCGGACTCAATCGTGCTGATTCACGATGGGGTGCGGCCCTTCGTGGCCTACGATGTGATCTCCAAAAACATCGAATCTGTCAAAAAATACGGAAATGCGATTACCTCTACGCCTTGTTTTGAGACGATTTTGGTGTCAAAGGACGGGCGGCAGGTGGATTCCGTTCCCTATCGAAAAGAGACGTTTTCGGGGCAGGCGCCGCAGAGCTTTTATTTGCAGGAGATCATCGAGTCGCATGAAAAAATCCAGGCGACCGAGACAGGTTATGAAAATATGGTGGATGCCTGCACGATTATCCGGACGCTGGGGCAGACGGCGTATTTGGTGGAGGGAAACCGGGGCAATATCAAGGTGACGACGCCGGAGGACGTGTATCTGCTGCGGGCGCTGCTGCAATATCAGGAGAATGAGCAGGCGTTCGGGTTTGGGATCACGAATCATATCGGGCGGAAGCTGCCGGATAGTTGAGCGAGGGAGCGGAATAGGAGTTACGTAGTAGGAGAAAAATCGGATGAATATAGAGGTGATAGAATGCCCTGAAAATCCCTGTATGCAGGAGGATATGGAGGAGATTGCCCGTGATTGTGTGCACGTAGGACTTTTTTCAGGGAAAACTGTGCTGGTGACGGGGGCGACCGGGCTGATCGGCTCGCAGGTGGTGCGGGCGCTGTGCGCGATGAACCGCTTGCGTCAGGCCAACATCCATGTGATCGCCCAGATCCGCAGCACCGAAAAGGCCAGGCGGGTGTTCGGGCCGCTATTGGATCGGGGAGATATCGAGCTGGTGGCTATGGAGAAAATGGATGCGCTCGATGGCAGGGACGTTGATTTCATTGTCCACGGCGCGGCGCCGACTGGTTCGCGGTATTTTGTAGAAAAGCCGGTGGAGACGATTCACGCAATCCTGAATGGGACGGAGCAGATGTTGACGTTGGCGAGAAAATGCCATACAGAGTCAATGGTCTTTCTGTCGTCTTTGGAGGTGTACGGCACGCCGTTTTCAGGGCAGGAGTGGATGACGGAGTCGGATTTTGGCTTTTTGGATCCTGCCAACGTCCGCAGCAGTTATTCTGAAGGGAAGCGGATGGCCGAGTGCCTGTGTGTTTCCTACGCTTCGGAGTACGGGGTCCCGGTCAAGATGGCCAGGCTGTCCCAGACCTTTGGCCCGGGTGTGGAATACGGGGACGGGCGGGTGTTCATGGATTTTGCCCGCTGCGCACTCGAGGGAAGGGATGTGGTGCTTCATACGCCGGGAAGGACGGTGCGTACCTATTTATACACGAAGGATGCGGTTTCTGCTATTTTGACCATACTCGCAAAGGGAGAAGCCGGAAAAGCATACAATGTAACAAACCGCGAGACGGCTGTTTCGATCCGGGAAATGGCTGAGTTGGTGTGCCGCACGATCGGCGGCGGAAACATTCAGGTTCGGATAGACATACCGGAAGATGTGTCGTCCTTTGGTTACAACCCGGAGATGGTGATTCGTCTGGATCCGACGGAGACAGAGCGTCTGGGGTGGCAGGCTAGGACGGGGCTTTCTGATATGTTTTTGCGGATGATAGATGTATTTCAATAAAGGAAGCGCTGGTTTAGGGACAATGCTTGTGGAAGAATGATCCAACCAGCATTTTCAAACCAGGTAGGAAAGGAGTGTTTTATGAAAAAACGATTTGGTGCGCTGCTGATGATCGCTATGTTTTTGGTAGTGTCGCTCGGAGGCTGCATGAGCTACGGGGCGGTGTTGGATACGACGAAATCCAACAAGACGGTCGCGATGAGTATGACGATGTGGTTTGACAAGGAAGCGATAGATAGTTTGTCAGAAGAAAGCCTGAAAGAAATGCTGGGCGAGGAAGCGGGCGATGTCGGCGATATCTTTGAGGATGGGTCTTTGGATCAGATCAAGAGTTTGCCGGTGGAGGTAGTCGATGGAAGGGAATGCTATGCCATGACAGAAACGGACAAGCAGAAGTACAATCCCAAGACACCGAAGGACGGCTTGCTGATGCGCAAGGACAGTTTCTATGCGGCCAGCGTTGCCGATTCCGTGGATTTGGATGACGATACAAAGGAATTCCTGGAATCCGGTATGCTCGGAAAGATGTCGTTCACCGTCAAGTTTGCCAAGAAGATCAAGACGACAAACGGAAAGCTTTCGAAGAACAAAAAAGAAGTGACGTTTGAGTATACGGCTGCGAAGCTTATGAAGCTGATGGATTCCAAGAAAGCCAAGGATGAAATCTATGCGTATACGGTGTCCTCGAAGGATACGTTGAAGGCCGACCGCGCGTTGGTGGAGAAGGACGCGAAAACAAAAAAGAAGAAGTGAATTTGAGAAAAACAGTTGACTTCGAAGGATGATTTTGGTATAGTCTATAAGTCGGTTGGGGCTAGGCAGGTTCAGCCGACTTATGAATACCATAGGCTGCTGTGGCACAGTCGGTAGCGCACCTCATTGGT
>JAFUXY010000485.1 GCA_017477005.1 Lachnospiraceae bacterium
CGCTGATTGATTCGCCTTTTCTATAGAAATCTTTAGGTTTTCTAAAGATTGTTTGAATATTATTCATCTATAATGCCTTCCAGAAGTGAAAATTTCACAAAGGAGGGCATCTTTTATGAAAAACAAAATAGCAAAAAGATATATGGTTGGCGCGGCAGTGCTGGGATTGATCGGATGTCTGACACTTGGATTATTTTTTTATGCTTCATCGCAGCAAACAGACGCAGCCGAGGAAGTAGAAACGGTGGTCGTCTCAAGGCAAAATCTGAAAAAGACGCTCAGTCTGACCGGGACCATTGTACCTACGGAAAGCTACAGTATTTCCTCTGAAATTGCAGATTCTTCGATTCAGAAAATCTGTGTCAAGGTGGGAGACAGGGTGAAGGAGGGAGATGTCATTGCCGTTCTAGACCCGGCCAATATTGAACAGTCCTTGGCGCTTGCAAACAGCAATCTGGAGGTAATAAAACAGAAAAATGCGTTGGATGTGGAGTCGGCCAGACGTGCCTATGACAATGCGGTGAGTCAGGCAGCAGATCTGGCGGTGCGCCGAACAGAGGAAGAAGCAAAGGCCAGGGAGGAAGCAAACAAGGCGCAAAATGAGCTGGCACAGGCCTTGGCAAAAAAAGATCAGTATACAACAGATCAAAAGAGCGATAATGTAGACGTGAATTCTGTAAAAAATCAGGTACAACGCCTGACGATGGATTCGAGAAAAGCCGCAAAGCGGGTTTCAGAAGCGGAAAGTGAATACGAAGAGGCGACCACGGAACGGGACGAGCGGAAATTGGAGTTGGAGACGGCCCAGTCGAAGCTCGAAGCTGCTTTGGCCGAGGACGGAAGCGATCAAAGCCAATTACAAAGCAATGTCGATGCGGCCAAAGCGGCGTATGAAGCCGCGGATCGCCGAGTGGAGACCGCAAAAGAAAAACTCGAAACAGCGAAAGAAGACCAAACAGATTCGGGCAATGATTTGGAGGACGCCAACAAAGAATTGACCGAAGTTCAGGACGAGCTTTCCGAATCCAAGTCGAAAAAGGCAGAGGCAGACAGCAAACTCGAAACAGCGAAAAGCGATCTGCAGACGGCAGAAAATAATGAAAAAACGGCCGTGTACAGTTTGCAGGATCAGCAGCGGGAAAATGAAAAAAATATTGCGGACAGTCAGGATCAGATTACCTCTGCGATCCTTTCCGGAAAAGAAGGGGAGCTGTCGGCGCAGCAGGAGATTGAAAAATACCAGGCTCAGATCGAGAAATGCACCGTCAAAGCGCCTGCAAGCGGTGTGATTACCCAGATTGATGTGAAAGAGGGAGAGTCCTACAAGGGCACGCAGATCGCTATGCTTTCCGATGATTCGGGATACAAGGTACAGGCGACGGCGGATCAATACGATATCAGTGATATCGCGATGGGAATGAAGACGCAGATTATGACGCAGACCACAGGGGACGAAAAGATGAAGGGGGTGCTTTCCTTTGTGTCTCCGACGCCCAAATCCGCTTCATCAAACAGCGACACCAATGAGGTTTCAGCGAATGCGAATCAAAGCGCAAGCGGATATCCGGTGGAAGCGAGTATTGAGCATCCGAGCGAACGTCTGCGTATCGGCATGACGGCGAAATTGACGATTATTTTGGATAAAGCAAAAAACGCTCTTTCTCTACCCGAAAATGCGATTCAGACAGACGCGGACGACAGAGAGTTTGTCGAGGTGTATGAGGGGGATTTGGAGAATATGAAAAAAATATATGTCAAGCGCGGGCTTCAGACGGATTATTTTGTGGAAGTGAAGGGGGATGGTTTAGAAGAGGACATGAATATTCTGTTGCCGCAGGAAATGGCATATGAAGAAGGCGAAGGGATGGACGATATGGAAGGAATGGTTTGGTAATGGAAAATGTAATCAAAGCAGCCGGTATCATTAAATCCTTTCATACCGGAAAAGAAAATGAATTGGAGATCTTGCATGGAATCGATCTGTGCATCCAAAAAGGTGAATTTGTTTCGATTGTGGGAAGCTCTGGTTCGGGAAAATCGACGTTGATGAATATTCTGGGGCTTTTGGATAAACCGTCGCAGGGATCCTATTTTTTGGATGGAGAGGATATGGCCAGCGCTTCCGATGACGCTTTGTCAAAAATCCGCAATCAAAAGATTGGTTTTGTGTTTCAGAATTACAATTTAATTGCCCGAACAAATGCGTTGAAAAATGTGGAGCTGCCTATGTTGTATGGAAAAATAAAAAAGTCCGTTCGACTGGAAAAAGCCAAAGAAATGCTGTCCATTGTCGGGATGGAAGAGAGGCTGGATCACACACCGGATCAGCTCTCCGGCGGGCAAAAACAACGGGTGGCTATTGCGCGGGCTTTGGTCAATGATCCGGCTATTTTGTTGGCAGATGAGCCTA
>JAFUXY010000486.1 GCA_017477005.1 Lachnospiraceae bacterium
CGGCGAAGAGTAGGCGAATCCGTCCTTTTCCGAGCCGGTCATCGGATGTCCGCCGATGAACTGGGCCGACAGGCCCAATTCATCCAAAGCTTGCTGGATTCCGCCCTTGACGCTGCCTACATCGGTCAGCAGGCAGCGTTTTCCCCGAACCAGCGGAGCCAATTTCTGCGCATATTCGATGTTTTTCACGACCGGCGCGCACAAAAACAGAATATCCATATCCGCAAAGGCTTCAAGCGGCAAAAAATCCTGATTTTGGATCACTCCCGCATCGTACGCCAGTTGCAGGGTGTTTTGCCGCGTGGCATGTCCGAAGAGCTTTGTATCCGGATAGTTTTTGCGGATCGCCTTTGCAATGCTTCCGCCGATCAATCCGAGTCCGATAAATCCAATCGTTTGTTTGTTCATGCTTTCTGTTCCCTTCCGCTCAGGGCAATATAGGGCGCTAAATCGCGCATAGTTTCTTCGAATTGCTCAAAGGTTAGCGACTGCGGACCGTCGGAGAGCGCGCATTCCGGATTGTTGTGTACTTCGATCATCAGTCCATCCGCGCCGCAGGCTACAGCAGCGAGCGACAAGGGCTTCACGAAATCCCGTACTCCGGTCGCATGCGACGGATCCACGATCACCGGCAGGTGGGTATGCTCCTTCAAGACCAGCACGGCCGCCAAGTCAAGGGTATTGCGGGTCGAGGTCTCAAAGGTGCGGATGCCCCGTTCGCAGAGCGCGATGTGGGGATTGCCCTCCGACATGATGTATTCTGCCGCGTTGAGCCATTCGTCGATCGTAGCCGCCATACCGCGCTTCAACAACACAGGCAGGGGCGCTTTTCCGACTTCCTTCAAAAGTTCGAAATTCTGCATATTTCTGGCTCCAATCTGCAGCATATCGACGTATTTGACGGCAGCCTCGACAGCATGGGCGCTCGTCACCTCACAGATGGTCGCCAAGCCAGTCTCTTCAGAAGCGGTTTTTAAGTATTTGAGTCCTTCTTCCTCGAGTCCCTGGAACGAGTAGGGCGAGGTACGCGGCTTGTAGGCGCCGCCTCGCAGCATGGTCGCGCCGGCTTCTTTCACCGCTCTTGCGATCGTGAGCAGGCCTTCCTCGGATTCTACGGCACAGGGTCCGGCCATCACCGTCAGATTGTCGGGGCCGATCTGTGTGCCTTTGACCGCAAAGGAAGTCGGCTCCGGATGGAATTTCTTGTTGGCGAGCTTGTAGCTTTCCGTAACCGAAAGGACGCGATCAATATAGGGCGAGGCCTTGAGACGGTCGATATCGAGGCGGGATTTGTCGCCCACTACGCCGACGATCGTGACCTCGGTGCCCTTGGAAACATGGGTTTGCAGCCCTTCTTTCTCAATATTGGCAACGACATTGGAAATGCCGCTCTCTTTGGTTCCGCGTTTTAATACCAGGATCATAAAAAAACCTCCTAAATTTGGTCCGGGATCTACAGGCGAACCCGGTAGCTATAAAAAAATTTCCTGATTATCATAGCGATTTTGGCTTAGTTTGTAAAGTCACCATTGTTTTTGAACGCCGTTTATTGTATTATTATTTGGTATGGGTTTTCCCATGCGGCGTTTAACATAGTAAACACGGGGCTGTCTGACGGCAGTTCCAAGTCCAAAGACAAGGGGGATTAGTTTATGAAGGTTTACACAACAGACAAAATCCGCAATGTAGTCCTGCTCGGACATTCCGGCTGTGGCAAGACCTCGCTCGTAGAGGCAATGGCTTATCTGGCTGGGATGACGACGAGGCCAGGAAAACCGGCGGACGGCAATACGATCAGCGATTTTGACAAGCAGGAGATTGCCAGGGAGATCTCGATCAATACCAGCGTTGTCCCGATTCTGTGGGAGGACTGCAAGGTGAATATCCTGGATACGCCCGGTTCTTTGGACTTTTTGGGGGAGGTAGAGGAAGCGGCCTCGGCGGCGGACGCAGCGATTATCGTGGTTTCCGGCAAGAGCGGCGTAGAGAGCGGCACCAAGCGTGCGTGGAAGATCTGCGAGAAATACCATCTTCCGCGGATGATCTTTGTGACGGAGATGGATATCGACGAAGCGTCGTTTCGTCAGGTCGTGGAAGATCTGCAGGAACTCTACGGCAAGAAGATCGCGCCGTTCCACCTTCCGATCCGCAAGGATGGAGAATTTGTGGGCTATGTCAATGTGATCCAGCAGCGGGCGAAGGCCTGGAAGAGCGATGGCACGGTAGAGCCTTGTGACATACCGGATTACTCGATGGAAAATCTGGAGCTTTGCAGAGAGGCTTTGATGGAGTCGATCGCAGAGACCAGCGAGGAATTCATGGATCGCTATTTCGGCGGCGAAGAGTTCTCCGAGGATGAAATTCGCCAGACCCTGCGTCAAAACGTGGCCGATGGCTCGATTGTTCCGCTTTTGATGGGTTCGAACATCCTTTGCCGCGGCATGTTCACGATGATGGTAGACGTGATCAAATACCTGCCGTCGCCGGAGGGACGGGCTTGCTCTGGGATCAATGCCAAGTCCAACGAGCCGTTCGAGGCGAATTATGATTTTTCAAAACCCAAGACCGCCTATGTATTCAAGACAATCGTGGATCCGTTTGTGGGAAAATATTCTTTGATCAAGGTGACTTCCGGCGTGCTGAAGACGGACGATGTGTTGTACAACCAGTCTCAGGATGCGGAGGAGAAGATCGGCAAGCTCTACGTGCTGACAGGCTCAAAAGCCGAGGAGGTCAAGGAACTTCACGCCGGGGACATCGGCGCGTTGTCGAAGCTGAACAAGGTAGCCACGACGGATACCCTGTCGACCAAGGCACATCCGGTCGTCTTTATCCGGGCTACGATACCGACGCCTTATACCTATCTGCGGTATGAGGTGGCCAAGAAGGGAGACGAGGACAAGGCGGCTACGTCTCTGCAGAGGCTGGCGCAGGAGGATCTGACGATCCGGATCGAAAACGACAGCGCCAATCATCAGTCTTTGCTCTACGGCATTTCCGAGCAGCATTTGGATGTCGTGAAGTCCAAGCTGATGGACAAATACAAGGTCGAGATCAAGCTCGACGAGCCCCGTATCGCCTACAAGGAGACGATTTTGGGCAATACAGATGTGGAATACAAGTACAAGAAGCAGTCCGGCGGCCACGGCCAGTACGGGCATGTCAAGATGCACATTACCCCGTCCGGCGATATGGAAAAGGCCTACAACTTCTCTGAGACCGTGGTAGGTGGTTCGGTGCCGAAGAACTATTTCCCGGCTGTCGAGAAGGGAATTGCCGAAGCGGTGCTTTCCGGACCTCTGGCGGCGTATCCGATCGTGGGCTTGTCAGCCGATCTCTATGACGGCTCCTTCCATCCGGTGGATTCGTCCGAGCAGGCCTTCAAGACGGCGTCCCGTATGGCGATCAAGAAGGGCGTGATGGAGGCGAAGCCGATCCTGCTCGAGCCGATTGCCTATTTGAAAGTGGAGGTGCCGGATGCCAATACCGGAGACGTGATGGGAGATTTGAACAAGCGCCGCGCGAGAGTCATGGGACTCAACCCGATCGGCGACGGGAACCAGGAAATCGAAGCCGAGATTCCTTACAAGGAGTTGTACGGTTACGGCACGATGCTTCGTTCGCTGACCGCCGGAAATGGAGATTTCTCCTACGAATTCCTGAAGTATCAGCAGGCGCCGCATGAGGTGCAGGAAGCCGAAGTCGAAGCGAGAAAAGAGCTGATCGGCAGAGACGAGGTATAAACAGTACATTTTGAAACACGAGAATTGACGAGGAGGTTTTAGAAGTCATGGCAGTTCCATACAACCATCGAGAAGTCGAAGAGAAGTGGAGAAAGAGGTGGGAAGAGCATCCCATCAATGTAAATGATGGAAAGAAAGAGAAGTATTACTGTTTGGATATGTTTCCCTATCCATCCGGAAATGGTCTGCATGTCGGGCATTGGCGCGGCTATGTGATCTCTGATGTATGGAGTCGGTACAAGCTGATGCAGGGGCATTATGTGATTCATCCGATGGGATGGGATGCGTTTGGACTGCCAGCGGAAAACTATGCGATCAAGATGGGGATCCATCCCGCTATTTCGACCGCGGACAATGTAGCCAATATCAAAAAACAGATCAAGCAGATCGCGGCCATCTATGATTGGGATATGGAAGTGAATACGACCGATCCGGATTATTACAAATGGACGCAGTGGATCTTTGTCCAGATGTTCAAAAAGGGACTCGCCTATCAAAAGGAGATGCCGATCAATTGGTGTCCTTCCTGCAAGACGGGTCTGGCCAACGAAGAGGTTGTGAATGGCAAATGCGAGCGCTGCGGCTCCGACGTGACAAAGAAAAATCTCAAGCAGTGGATGCTGGCGATCACCAAATACGCCGACCGGCTGCTGGCGGATCTGGATACGCTGGATTGGCCGTCGAAGGTCAAGAAGATGCAGACCGACTGGATTGGCAAGAGCTACGGAGCGCAGGTGGAGTTTCCGATCGAGGGCCGAAAGGAGAGCTTGACGGTCTACACTACGAGACCAGACACGCTCTATGGCGCGACGTTCATGGTGCTGGCGCCCGAGCATGACTTGGCGGCCTCCTTGGCGAGTGAAGAGCAAAAACAGGCGGTGGAGGACTATATTTATCAGACTTCTTTGAAGTCCTCCGTCGACCGCCTGCAAAACAAAGAAAAGACCGGCGTATTCACTGGTTCATACGCGATCAATCCGCTGAATCAGGAGAAGATTCAGATTTGGCTGTCGGATTATGTATTGGCGGATTATGGAACCGGCGCGATCATGTGCGTACCGGCGCATGACGACCGGGATTTTGAATTTGCCAAAAAATTCGGCTTGCCGATCGTGCAGGTCATCGCAAAGGACGGCAAAGAGATCGAAAATATGACCGAAGCTTACACAGAGGCAGCCGGTACGATGATTCATTCCGGAGACTGGAATGGAAGGGAGTCCGCCGAACTGAAGCTGGAAGCGCAGGCTATGATCGAGGAAATGGGCATTGGAAAAAAGACTGCCAATTTCAAGCTGAGAGACTGGGTCTTTTCCAGGCAGCGGTATTGGGGAGAACCGATTCCGATCGTGCACTGCCCGGACTGCGGGGCGGTGGCTGTTCCGGAGGAGGAGCTTCCGCTGCTTTTGCCGGAGGTGGAGAGCTATCAGCCCACCGATACCGGTGAATCTCCGCTTTCGGCTATGACGGATTGGGTGAATACGACCTGTCCCTGCTGCGGAAAGCCTGCCAAACGAGAGACCAATACCATGCCCCAGTGGGCGGGGTCTTCGTGGTATTTCCTGCGCTATGTGGACAACAAGAACGACAAGGAGTTGGTCTCGAAAGAAAAGGCCGACCGCTATCTGCCGGTGGATATGTACATTGGCGGGGTAGAGCATGCGGTGCTGCATCTGCTGTACGCCCGTTTCTGGACCAAATTCCTCTACGACATCGACGTGGTGTCCTTCGATGAGCCGTTCAAAAAGCTGTTCAATCAGGGCATGATCACCGGCAAAAACGGGATCAAGATGTCCAAATCAAAGGGAAATGTGATTTCGCCGGACGATCTGGTGCGGGATTATGGCTGCGATTCACTTCGGTTGTACGAGCTGTTTGTAGGGCCGCCGGAGCTGGATTCGGAATGGGACGACCGGGGTATTGACGGGGTCTATCGATTCATTACGCGGCTTTGGAAGCTCGTGAATGAGCATGCCGCGGACGACGCCGAAGAAACCGAGGCCGTCTTGAAAGAGCGAAACCACCTGGTCTATGATATTACGACAAGGTTGGAGAACTTCAGTTTGAATACGGTAGTTTCCGGCTTTATGGAGCATCTGAACAACCTGACGGCGATGGCGAAGGACAAGGCTGTGGACAAGGAGACGATGCGGGTCTTTGTACGTTTGTTGGCGCCTTTTGCGCCGCATATCAGCGAGGAGCTGTTCGAACGCCTGGGAGGCGAGGAATCGGTCTTCTTCGGCGGGTGGCCGACCTATGACGAAGCGCTGCTGGTGGAAGAGACCATCGAAATCGCGGTGCAGATCAATGGAAAGGTCCGGGCGACAATTGAGATCACGAAGGACGCGGACAAGGAGAGCGCCATTGCGCAGGCGAAGGAAGCGCTGGGCAGCAAGCTGTCGGGAAATATTATCAAGGAAATTTATGTTCCAGGCAAGATTGTGAATATTGTGGCAAAGGGATAAAGGAAAAGACGAAGTAAGGATATTACCATGAATAAAATTGAGATGAAAGCGCCCCTTGTGGAGATGGATGGGGATGAAATGACGCGGATCCTGTGGAAGATGATCAAGGAAGAATTGATCCTTCCGTTTGTGGATCTAAAGACCGAATACTACGACCTGGGGCTCAAGGAGCGAAACGATACCGACGACCAGATCACGATTGAGGCAGCCAACGCCAACAAAAAATACGGCGTGGCGGTCAAATGCGCGACGATTACGCCCAATGCAGCCAGGGTGGAGGAATATGGTCTGAAGGAAATGTGGAAGAGTCCGAATGGCACGATCCGCGCGATCTTGGACGGGACGGTGTTCCGCAAGCCCATCATCGTAAAGGGCATCGACCCCTGTGTCCGGAATTGGGAAAAACCGATTACCATTGCCCGTCATGCCTACGGGGATATCTACAAGGCAGTGGAAATGAAGGTGCCGGGACCGGGAAAGGCCGAGCTGGTCTTTACCGGAGAGGATGGAAGTGAAAAACGGCAGCTCATCCACACCTTTGACGGGCCAGGCGTGCTGCAGGGACAGCACAATTTGAGAGCCTCGATGGAGAGCTTTGCGAAAAGCTGCTTCTCCTTTGCACTCGATCAAAAGCAGGATTTGTGGTTTGCCACCAAGGATACAATTTCCAAGCAGTACGATCACGAATTCAAGGACGTATTTCAGGAGATTTTTGACGCGCAATACAAGGACGCATTCGAGAAGGCGGGGATTGAGTATTTCTACACGCTGATCGACGACGCGGTGGCAAGGGTCATGAAATCCAAGGGCGGTTTCATCTGGGCATGCAAAAATTATGACGGCGATGTCATGAGCGATATGCTTTCGTCGGCCTTTGGCTCATTGGCGATGATGACGTCGGTGCTGGTGTCTCCGGCTGGAATCTATGAGTATGAAGCGGCGCATGGCACGGTGCAGAGACATTATTAC
>JAFUXY010000487.1 GCA_017477005.1 Lachnospiraceae bacterium
AGCCAGTCAGTGTTTCCTATGACCTCACAGAGTCGGGAAGCGGCGACATTTCTCCAGATGGTGTGTACACGGCGCCTTCCAAGCCGGGAGTATATGAGATCCGCATCATGTGTACGGATATGCCGCAGATCTGCACCTATGCGTACGCGATCGTAGAAAAGAAGGGGATGGAGGAAGCCTCGCATGATTTACCAATTTCAGAACAAGCGGCTAAGTTCATTACAGGTCATTCTGAGGAATCCAACGAATGAAGTGCTCGTATGCGAGGATATAGAGGATAGCATTCGCAGCAAATACACCGTTCTTGTTTTGTCCGACCATGCCATCGTACGTCGCTTCCTGAAAATATACAACGAGGCAGATTACCTTCCCGAAGAGCGAAATGTATGGTATTTCTCGGCGGAAGGAAAGTATTTGATCGTCTATCCCTATGTGCGGCCGAGGCCGTTGTCCTCCTTTTATATGGGAAAGGCGCTCTCGCTTTCAGAATCAGAGGAGATCTGCAAAAACCTCATCATTTGCTGCATGACAAGCGGTCTTCCCTGGCCCGTCCTGTACGAAGTCTTGAGGCAGGGGCAGGTGCATTTGGCGACGGACAGAAGCATTTCCCTTTCCTATGGGATCGATCTTTCCGAGCTCGATGAGGAGAGGACCGAGAGCGACTGTGTGGTGGAATGCGCGAAGCTGCTGCTGTTTGTGCTGGGAGAGCAGACCAACAAAAACGCCGACAGCTATGTTTTGTTACAGAAAAAAATCCGCCGGGAAAGCTACAGCCGGTTTATCGAATTGTACCGGGATCTCGATATCGCAGGCGTATCCAAGGACAAAAAAGGCCTTTTTGTATCGCTGCACGCCTGGTTTATCCGCAATCGGGACAGGCTGTTTCGCGTCCTGCTCGTGGTGTCGATGATCCTTTTGATCTTTACCCTTGTTACATTGCTTACCAACGCGCTATTCGGGGATGTGCCCTGGCTTCGTCTTTTCACCCGGAGCTTCGAAAGGATCGGTCTCGAGACATTGACAAAGTAATAATCGGAGCATACTACCATTCGTTTACCATGACTATTGGAGAACTCTATGAAAAAATGGAAATTGGCAGCAGGACTTGGCTTCCTGTGGCTGGCGTTTCTTTCCCTGCTTTCTTTGGGTTATGTATTTTTGATGCAGCCCAAGGCGGCGTATACATCGCAGAGTGAAAGCCTTCGCGTGGAGGACCGCCTTTATGTGGCGGACAATTCCAGAGGCTTTGGTATCCTATACGAAATAGCCTCCAACGGAGAGATGGAGAGGCTGTATTCGATGCGGGGAAAGCCCTATTATGGCGGCTGGCAGATCGCGGCGCTGTCGCTGCCATCGGAGGACGACGACGCCGACGCGCTGTTCTACGCGCTGGCCAAAAAACCGGCCAAAGCCAACGAATCCGAGACATACCGTATCCTGCGTTTTGATCCGACCTTCCAGGCCGATGGAGCCACGCCGGAATACTTGATGGAGGACGGGCTGCGGATCACGGGGCTTTCCCAAAGCGAAGGCGTCTTTTTTGTCACCACGCTCCCCAGGGATCGCAAGGAGATTTTGGTCTATACCATAGAGGATTCGCAGTTTTATCCGCTTGAGACAAAGGAAGAAGCGCTTTCGGCCGAGGCCGAGCTGCTTTCTGTTTCGGCCAGGAGGGAAGCGGATAGCGGCAAATACTGGGCGGACGCCTTCTACGATGGCGAACGCTTTTCCACAAGAACCGACTCCCAGGCGCCTACAGGTGTCTTTGCAGAGGACGAGGGCGCAAGGGAGGCCTTTGACGACCGCGCCCAGACGCTGGTTCAGTATTATAGGGTGTCCAACCTGTCCCTGCCCATCTGTTTGGCGGCTGCCATAGGAGGGCTTTTTGTCATTATCCTATTGGTCTCCGTTTTTTCCACGCAAAAATGGGTATTTTATCATATCCTGCGTTTTGAGA
>JAFUXY010000488.1 GCA_017477005.1 Lachnospiraceae bacterium
GCCTACAAAGCGGCAAAGGCGGTGCAGGAGGGAGACTGCGCGCTTGGAATTTTGATCTGCGGCACGGGCATCGGCATTTCCATCGCCGCCAACAAGCTGAAAGGCATTCGCGCCGCCCTCTGCACGGACTGCTTCATGGCGGAGGCGACGAGGCTGCACAACGACGCCAACATTCTCGCCCTCGGCGGACGGGTCGTAGGCCCCGGCCTTGCGACAAAGATCGTTGATACGTTTTTGGATACGGATTTTTCGGGAGACGAGCGGCATATCAAACGCCTCCAAAAGATTGCCGCACTCGAGGAGGAACGGTGAGGGGGGATGGGGGCAGTTGTTCCTTGCACAGCGGAAATGCTTCAGATTCCGCTCAAATCCAACGTATATGTAAAGTCATCGATTCGGGTATTCTCAATGCAGAATAGCATATAAATCGGCAGATAGCAGCACCGCCCCTTGACCGAGACGTTTTCCCTCGAAAACACGTATCCCGCTTCGATTTCTGTAGCTTCATTGGCGAGCACATTGTCCATCGCCTTGTGCCTGGCATAATCCTTCCCGGACTTGATCTCGAGAGGAAGCACTTTGCCGTCTACTTCAAGGACAAAATCCAGCTCGCCATATTTCTTGCTATTATAATAATACAGCGAAAACCCCTTTGCTTTCAGTTCCTGCGCTGCAGCGTTTTCAAAAAGCGCACCGTTGTTGACCCCTGTTGCCTGCCTCAGAATATCAATCTTCACCTGTACCGGATACAGGCTTGTCAAAAGGCCGACATCCGATAAAAACAGCTTGAATAAATTCCTCTTTTCATTGATACGAAGAGGGGCTTTCAGCTCCGTCACATTGTAAACCGGCAGCGCCACTCCTGCGTATTTCAGCCAGAGAAAATCATCCTGCAGCCGTTCATAGGATCTTCCTTTCCCCAAATGATTGATGAAAAAGCGTTTATTCTTTTCATTGAGTTCTCCGGGAATCGCATCATATATTTCCATCAGCTTCAACTTGTAGCGCGTTTCGTATTTTGTAAAATCCTGTTTGTATAAGCGAATAATCTTTTCATGAATCGAGGCTACACGGTTCATATCATGCGTATCCACATATGTCTGTACCGCTTCCGGCATGCCTCCCACAATCAGATACAGATAAAAAACCTCCAACAATTTTTTATGCACAAAGCCGTCTATGGGCTTTCGTCTGTGAAAAGACTCACGAACCATTTCAATCGTCTGATCGGACACACCAACGGCCCTCAAAAATTCCTCCTGACTCATAGGGTACATATCCTCTATCCGCAGATAACCTACTGGTGCAGAACGAAGATCCCGCAGCTCCACCCCCAAAAGCGATCCACTCATAATGTACCGATAAGAACCCTCGTCCACCAGAAACTTGATCCTCGTCACAATTTCTTTGTATTCCTGCACTTCGTCAAAGAAGATAATGGTTCGGTGTTTGATCAGCGACTCTCCCGACAAGACAGACAGCCTCATATACAGTTCTTCCGAATCTGATGATTTCTCCAGTACCCCGACATACTCCGGATGCTCGATCAGATTCAATTCTACATAAGGCGTTTTTGCGCTTTTCAAAACCTCACGAATCAAAAACGTCTTTCCAATTTGGCGCGCTCCCGTGATCAGAAGCGCCTCCCTTCCATTCTCCAGCCATTTTTCCAGATCCTTTCGCATAGTCCGTACCAGCATAGCTCTACCTCCCGAAACAAGCATAGCACAGATTCTGGTACTTTTCCATCATTATTTTTGCTAAATATGTAACTTTTCCATCGGATTTTTGCCCTGTTTTGTAAACTTTTCCATCGATTTTTGGGTCTGTTTTGTAAACTTTTCTATCGAATTTTTGACCTATTATGTAAACTTTTCCATCATTTTTTTGTTTGATTCTGTGTACTTTTCCAAGAATTTTCGTCTGCGTTTGTATATCCGCCCTTCAAGTTTATGCAATCAAGTAGGGGTGATGATCCCCCTGCTCCCTCGTTGTCACACAAAAAAAGACGGCCTGCATTTTGCGGCACCGTCCATTTTCTTCGCGCGTAATACTTTTTTGATATCGGCACGGCGACACTCACACATCCCGTTGAAAAATCCGCCCACTCATGGTACACTAATGCTCAAATGAAAAAGCACCGGAGGGAGGGGAGACATTGGCGGGCAAGGACATAACAGAAAAGGCGTTGGAGGCGTTCGATGACGTATTCTCCGACATCGTGAACGTCCTCCTGTTCGACGGGGAAGAGCGCGTGAGGGAAGGCGAGCTGGAGCAGGGCAGGGAGCGGGGGTACTACACCGGCGACAGGCCCATCCGCGAGCAGGAGCGGGACAGCTCGAAATACTGGAGGCACAACAGCATCCGGATCGCGTATGTCGGGCTGGAAAACGAGACGGAGGCGGAAGATGACGTGCCGTTCAGGGTCATCGGATACGACGGCGCCGCGTACCGGGATCAGGTCAGCTATTCCGTTGATGCGGACGGGAAGCGCCACAAGAAGGCCGCCAAATTCAAGAGCGATTTTCGGATATTGGTCGACTACCTCGTGCAGATGCGCAAGAACGGGAATTACGTGCCGGACGATGGGAAGATCGACCACGTCAGGGAGACGCTGAACCTGATGTCGTTCGTCACGAACGATTCGAGGTTCAGGGAAAGCCTCGAAAGCACAGGGGAAGGAGATGAGCCTAAAAATATGTGCGCAGTATTGGATAGGATTGAGAACAGGGGGATTCAAATCGGACGAGATGAAGGAATTCAGATTGGACGGGATGAAGGAATTCAGATTGGACGTCAGGAAGGCCAAGATGAAACCAAAGGGATGATGGCGGCTCTTGTGAGCGCCGGACGGAGCGAAGATGTCGTAAAGGCGAGCACGGACGCGGACTTCTTCAACCAGGTTCTCCGTGAGTATCGAGAAGGGAAGCTGGAAAACTTTACAGAGGCGTGATCATACGCGGGACAAGGAACCGGGAAACATCAGAGGGACGATGCAGCCAGGATGCCTGTTTTATCCGGCCAATCAACACGCTCCCACCATTCGTGACTGACAGGAGAACAAATCTCACCGACTGCGCCGCTCTCGAAAACGGAAGGATACTTTGCTTTTTCGAAGATAATTCTGTGAAATTAACGGATCTGAATTTATTGAATCACGTCCGTGATATTGAAAAGGTTTTGAGAAATGAAGAATTGTATTTGTCCTGCAAGGTCGGTACCGGAGGGTATTTTATTACCTTTAATGATTCCATCGATGTCCCTTCCGGCATTCTTTATCAGGCGGGCGAACCTCTTCCCCTGACACAACAGGATTTTTTGCGTTTTGCAAAGCACAATCTCCCAGACACCTCTGAGTGCTGCAAAATATTGGATTGTTCGAGGCAGAATGTCGCCTACTTGATCAAACAAGAGCAACTGACTCCCATTCGAACAAATGTAAAAGGCCATCTGTACTTAAAAGGGGATGTCATAAAAAACACATGGTAATCATCGCTCATGAGTAACAAAAGAGAAACCTCTTGACTTGACACCATAGTATCAAGTTATACTGTTTGTGTTCGTCTGAATCTTTGGATACAGCCGAACAAGGGAACATTTGCAAGCAGGGAGGTTTTTTATGCGGACGATTTTCTCAAGAGTGAAATTGAGCTTGAAGCAGACCGTTGTGCTGGTCGTTTTTATGCTCATTTCTTCCATTACCCAGATGCTGCTGCCATCGCTTATCTCTTTTATGATTGACGACGGTGTATCCGACAGCAATGAACGCCTGA
>JAFUXY010000489.1 GCA_017477005.1 Lachnospiraceae bacterium
ACAATCCCTTCAAACACTTGCAAAACCGGAACAAATTTTCCCAAATCCTTCTTGCATATATCCGTCACAAAGGAACTCCCCCACAGGATCGCCCAGAGCCACCAGATAGCAAGCCAGCGGATATCCGGCTGGATCCCCAGGCTTTCTGACCCAGCAATACCCTCGAAAAACCCGAATACAACTGCGTTGATGGCTACAAAAGTTGAAAATATAGCAAACGGTCTGGGATCCAGTTTGAAAATTTGATTGACCGCAACAAAAAGATAGGTAAAGCCGAACAACAATCCGGTTCCTGCGGCATAATAATTCCCCTGAACCAAACTCACAAAGTTGATGAACAGAGATAGTCCGCCAACAAAAATATTCATAACGGAACAGGCTCTCCCCTCCACCTCCATAAGTGTACATAACCCATTGTTGATCAACACAATTCCCACAAACAACAAACATACCCCAAGCATATTCCCTTCCCCTCCATTTCATTTGATGATTTGTTTTCAATGGAATTTGACCTATTATAGCATTTTTCAGAACCCATGACAAACACGCCAGTTATACCCGACGAAGTAAAGATATGGATTTTTGTTTCTGGACGAGGTAAGATTGTACCTACGGGGTAAGTTCTTTAGAGTATAAGAAGAACTAAGAAATGAACAAAAATGAAAAAACTTTTCGGGATGTGCTTTCCGGAAAAAAGGATGCAAAGATCAAGGAAACGCTTTAATCAGCGTTTCCTTGATCTTGAAAAATATGAATCAGTCTGTGTTTCTCTTCGGCTTGGACATCACTTAAAAAATTATAGGAAATGAATTTATTCGTTTCCTTTTGCGCCGAATTCGAAATCAGCGAATGCCGATTTTATCTACCTTTCGAATTCGTGTGTCCTACTGGACTAACTACGTGTCGCAGGTTTTATTAGGCAATTTCTAAATTCGTTTACTATATGTGATCCGACAGATTGGACGAGCCGGTTGCTTGGTATGGCCCGATTGTTATGAACACCAAAGAAGAGCTCGTTCAAGCCTTCAACGAGCTTGACACTGGAAAATTCATAAAGCAAGCCGCCATGTACGAAAATCAATGATCAAGAAACCGAAGCAGAAAGCACAGCCTCTAGCCCCTCCTTCACCTCGTGGCACAGCCGCAGAAAATCGGGCGTCTCGTGCCGGAGCTGTTCTGCATCTTCCCGGTTTCCCGCCAACTCAAGAGCCTTGGCCTGCTCGGAAAAAGAGGCCATACCGATGGACAAGGACGTACTCTTCAATGCATGAACTGTAATCGTATACAAACGAAGATCCCCTTCATCCGCACATTTTTCCAGCAAGGCGGTCTTTTCATCGATCGACTTGACGAAAAGCTCGAGAGCCTTCAAATACAGGGAGGCGCTTCCCGTGTATACCACGCCCTCCTTCGGGTCTAACCACGGATAAGCAAACGCCTCCTTGGGAAGCTCCTCGAGCAGATTCGTTCCCGCTCGCCTTCAATGGCGTTGGCTGTCAAGGAAATGATCGGGGTAGCCTCCGTCTTCTGCGGCGCCTTTTCCTTCAAAGCGTCCAGTGTCTCGATCCCGTTCATCTGCGGCATACGATAATCCAGGAACACAAGGTCATACGGATAAATCGCAAATTTCTCGATGCACTCTGCCCCGCTGTGCGCCACATCAATTTGCATCTGCGTCGGCTTCAACAGCCCCTTGATAACCTCCAGATTCATCGGCGTATCATCCACGACCAAAATGCGGCTTTCAGGCGAAACAAAGTTGAAGGTTTCTGCCTCCGAGATCGCATAACGCGACACTGACGCCTCATCAAACGCCTCTATCGTAGCCGGATCGGATATTTGTTGCTTCAAATAAAAAGAAAACTGCGAGCCCACATCGTAGGTGCTTTGGACAGAAACCTCGGCATCCATCATGCGAAGCAGCTCACGGCTGATCGAAAGCCCCAGCCCCACGCCTTCGATCGTGTGGGTTCGTTTGGTGTCCAACCGTTCAAAGGCGTCAAAGAGTTTGTCCATCTCCTCCTCGTGGATTCCGATTCCCGTATCCGTGACTGCCACGTACAGAGTTGCCGACTCCGCATCCGCTTTGGCAAGCGAGATCGTCAGGGTCACGCTTCCCTTCTCTGTGTATTTGATGGCGTTGGTCAGAAAATTGGTAATAATCTGCTTGATCCGCAGCTCGTCTCCAACCAGTCCCACCGGGAGCTTCGGATCGATTTCCAGGCGCAGGGACAGCCCCTTTTCCTCTGCCCGAAACTGCACCATATTGTAGAGATCGCCAATCAACTGTGCCAGAGAATAGGGCGCAAAAACGAGTTCGAGCTTTTCCGCCTCAATCTTTGTCAGATCCAAAATGTCGCTGATAATTCCTAGCAGACTGGTGCCCGCTGTCCGAATATTCTCCGAACAGTTCAGAATATTTTCGTCCTTGCTCTCCCTTCGGATGATCTCGTTCATCCCCAAGATCGTCGTAATCGGCGTGCGGATTTCGTGGCTCATATTGGACAGGAAGGCCGTTTTGGCAGCGTTGGCCTGCTCCGACTCGGCCAGAGCGTGAAGCTGCGCGTCCAGGTTTCTCGCCAGGTTCGAAAAAGTCCTTGTCAGTATGCCTACCTCGTCCTCTCCGTCGTAGTCCAGTTCGATACGGTAATTCCCCTGATTCACCTGCTCTGTCGCCGCGGTCAGCTCCCTGAGAGGCTTTGTCAGCCGCCCCGCATATTGCATATTGAAGATACTCACCACGATCAATACGAGGATGGAGGCGAACAGGATCTGCCCGATCATAAACTGCCATCGTCTGTTGATTTCCAGGACCGGTACCGATACATTCAGTCGCATCCCGTTGTCCAAAGGAAGCCAGACTCCCAGCTTCTCTTCGCCGTTGTAGCGGTAATGAAAATAGGTATCGTCGCTGAGCAACCCATCGGGAACCGCCATTTTGGCCTTGTCCGTTTTCGCAGCAGCGTCTATGGACGGATGATAGATCAGGTTCCCCTCCGCATCAGTGACAAAGGCGTAGCCATGCTCATACAAGGTAATATGCTCCGCTTCTTGAGCCATGAGCGAATAATCAATTTCGATTCCGATCACGCCAACAAACCGGCTCTCCCAGTAGATGGGCACATTGTAGGAAATCACGCGCACATCCAGATTTTCCGTAATATAAGGCGGAAGCCATACCGATTTTCCGGTGGCCTTCGGGACAGTGAACCAGACCAGATCGCTCGTGTCATTGGTGTCGTATTGCGAAATATCCGTCACGGTATGCTCTGTGAATGCGTTGTCCTCGAGCTTCGTGTACCAAAAACCCTGAACTTTCTCCGAAAATTCAGGGTCAATGCGGTAATAATACGTCAAAACGCCGTTGGTATTGTTGGCGACCTTTTCAAAAACACCGCGCATGCGGTTCACATGAGCTTTTAGTTGACCCTCCGGGGTCTGGTCGAGATCTTCCGCCACAAGCGTGGCTATCGTGCTCACCGACTGTTCCACGCTGTCAAAATAGGAATTCAGATTCTTTTCTCCGGTTTCACACAGCAAAAGGAGCATCTGCCTGGCGTCGCTGTTTCCGAGCTCACGGATGGAAGCAACCCCAATGACCGCAGCGATACTGACGGCCAGGACTACGGCGCAGACCGTCATAAACGTGAACTTTGTTCGTATAGATTTCAAGGCAATCGTCCCCTCAACGATACTGAAAGTGTAATGGTTTTTCAGGG
>JAFUXY010000490.1 GCA_017477005.1 Lachnospiraceae bacterium
AAGATAATCCGCGCCGATCCGTCGTCCTTGCCCAAATCCGGCATCAGTTCCTCATAGAAACCGCCATCCTTTTCAATGGACGCCGGATCAATCCGCTTGTCCTCAATTTCCAATGCATCGATCCCAAGATCATGCAGCCTGTCGCAAATGGCGTCTTCCGCTTCTACCCGGGTCTCGATGCTGTATTTCATCCATTTCATAGGTCAAATACATCCTTGAACGTTTCTGAAAAGCCCTTTTTCTTCTTTTCCTGCTTCACCTGCGTGCCGCCCGATTTGAGCGTGTTGCCGGATTCCGCATCAAACGTACGCAGCGCCTCCTTCGCCTTTGCGTTCAAAGAGGTCGGTACTTGCACCACCAGATTGACATAGTGGTCGCCGCGGATCGACTTGTTGCGCAAGGTCGGCACCCCTTTTCCGCGCAGGCGGATCCTCGTATCGGTCTGCGTCCCAGGCTTGACCTCGTAGCTCACCTTTCCGTCCAGGGTATCGATGATTGCCTCGCCTCCCAGAGCCGCCTGTGCAAAGGAGATTGGCGCCGAGGAATAGATATCGTAATCTCTCCGCTGGAAGATCGGATGGGACGCCACCCGTACTTCTACGAGCAGATCGCCTCTCGCGCCGCCGTTTGACCCAGGCTCGCCCTTTCCACGGATACGCACCGACTGGCCATTGTCGATCCCGGCCGGAATATTGATCTCGATCCGCTTTTTGCGGGAGATAAAGCCGCTGCCTCCGCAGGAGGTACATTTTTCCTTGATGATCTGCCCCGTTCCCTGGCACTCCGGACAAGTCGTCACATTTTGCACAGTGCCAAAGAAGGACTGCTGCGTCATCACCACGCGCCCCTTTCCGGCGCATTTGGTACAGGTCACTTTGCTCGTGCCGGGCTTTGCGCCGCTGCCGTGGCAGGTCTCGCACTCGTCCTTGAGCATCAGCTCAATTTCCTTGGTGCAGCCGAACGCCGCTTCCTCAAAGGTAATATTCACCGCCGTCCGGACATTTGCCCCCCGCATTGGCCCGTTGGATGTCCGCCTCGCGCCGCCGCCAAAGATATCGCCAAACCCAAACAGATCGCCGAAGATATCTGAAAAGTCCATACCGGAGAAGTCGAATCCGCCTCCGCCGCCAGGCCCGTCAAAGGCCGCATGACCGAACTGGTCGTACTGTCGGCGCTTGTCCGCGTCCGATAATACCGCATACGCTTCGGACGCTTCCTTGAACTTCGCCTCTGCGTCTGCGTCACCGGGATGCATATCCGGATGGTATTTTTTCGCCATCTGCCGGTAGGCTTTTTTCAGGGTGGCATCGTCGGCATTTTTATCTACGCCTAATACTTCGTAATAATCTCTTTTTTCCTGTGCCATTCTCTCTACCCATTCTATCTACACGGCAAGGCTCCCCGCAGGGAGCCCAACCGGTTCATTCCGTATACTATAGGAAACGTCTATATATCTTTTGTCTGGATCATACTTCTTTGAAATCCGCGTCCACAACTCCGTCGTCCGCTCCGCCTGCACCGGCCGAGCCCATATCCGGACCCATACCGCTCATATCCGGGCCTGCTCCAGCAGCTCCCTGCGCCTGAGCCTGCTCATACATCTTGGCAAAGAGCTTTTGGGCGCTCTCCTGCAGCTTCTCCTGTGCCGCCTTCATCTCCGCGACCTCTGCATCGGTCATCTCCGCCGCTTCCTTGTGCTTCTCGACCAGATCCTTCAAAGCAGCCAGATCAGCTTCTACCGCAGACTTGTCGTTCGCGTCAAGCTTGTCGCCCACATCGTCCAAAGCCTTCTGCGTCTGGAAAGCGAACGAATCTGCGTTGTTCCTCGTGTCGATCGCTTCCTTGCGCTTCTTGTCCTGTGCCTCGTACTCCGCCGCTTCCCGCACCGCGCGATCGATCTCATCATCCGACATATTCGATCCGGCTGTGATCGTAATATGCTGCTCCTTGCCAGTCCCCAGATCCTTTGCGGACACATTCACAATACCGTTTGCGTCGATATCGAAGGTCACTTCGATCTGCGGCACGCCACGTCTTGCAGGCGGGATACCATCCAGACGGAACTGTCCGAGAGACTTGTTGTCCTTCGCAAACTGACGCTCGCCTTGTACCACATTGATGTCTACGGCTGTCTGGTTGTCTTCCGCAGTCGAGAACACCTGGCTCTTCTTCGTCGGGATCGTTGTATTCCTCTCGATCAGACGCGTCGCTACGCCGCCCATCGTCTCGATGGAAAGAGACAACGGCGTCACGTCGAGCAGAAGGATTTCGCCTGCGCCTGCGTCTCCGGCCAACTTGCCGCCCTGGATCGATGCGCCGATTGCCACGCACTCATCCGGATTCAGCGTTGCGCTCGGATCGTGGCCCGTCAAGCTGCGCACCTTGTCCTGTACGGCCGGAATACGGGTTGAACCACCCACCAATAATACCTTCGAAAGCTCGCTGGAAGACAATCCAGCGTCCTTGAGCGCATTCTGCACCGGAATCGCCGTCCGCTCCACCAGATCGTGGGTCAACTCATCGAACTTCGCCCTGGTCAGATCCATATCCAGATGCTTGGGACCTTCCTGTGTCGCCGTAATAAACGGCAGATTGATATTGGTCGTCGTCGCCGCCGAAAGCTCTTTCTTCGCCTTCTCCGCCGCTTCCTTCAATCTCTGCAGCGCCATCTTGTCCGAAGACAGATCCACACCCTCTTTGGCCTTGAATTCAGAAAGCATCCAGTCCGTGATCTTTTGATCGAAATCGTCGCCGCCGAGGCGGTTGTCGCCGCTCGTCGCCAAAACCTCGATCACACCGTCCCCGATTTCGATAATGGACACATCGAAGGTACCGCCGCCCAGGTCGTAGACCATGATCTTCTGCTCTTTTTCGTTGTCGAGTCCATAGGCCAGCGCTGCCGCCGTCGGCTCGTTGATGATACGCTTGACCTCGAGTCCGGCAATCTTTCCGGCGTCCTTGGTCGCCTGACGCTGCGCGTCGTTGAAGTAAGCTGGTACCGTAATCACGGCTTCGGTCACTTTTTCACCCAAATGGGCTTCCGCGTCAGCCTTTAGCTTTTGCAGGATCATTGCCGAAATCTGCTGCGGCGAATACTTCTTTCCGTCAATCGTCCGCCCCCTGTCGGTACCCATATCTCTCTTGATCGATGCGATGGTCTTTTCGGAGTTCGTCACGGCCTGACGCTTGGCAGGCTCTCCAACCAGACGCTCGCCGGTCTTTGTAAAAGCTACGATGGACGGCGTCGTCCTCGAGCCTTCTTGATTTGCGATCACGGTGGGCTGTCCACCCTCCATCACTGCTACACAACTGTTGGTCGTTCCCAAATCGATCCCTATTATTTTACGCATAATCTTTTCCTCCTTTTTTTTCAATCGTTGCTATTGTGAATGGCCTCAATGTAATTGTCCAACAAATCGCAGATTTCTTCCTTTGTGTATGTCTCCTTTTCTCCTTTTTTGATGTCTATGCGAACCCGGCTCAAAATCGCAGCCTCAATCGCATCTTTGTCGATTTTTGTCGCCATAAGCCGCCTCCTTCCGCTAATTCGCTACCTTCACCATTGCGTACCGCACCACGGAATCGTGGTAGGTGTACCCCTTCTGCAGCTCTTCAACGATCTCATTTTCACCGTATGAATCATCGTCAATATGCATCACTGCGTTGTGCAGGTTGGGGTCAAAGGTCTGCCCTACGGCCTCAATCTCCTTCACACCGGCTTCGGATAGCGCTGTCAAAAGCTGCTTGTACACCATCTTCATACCGTCTGCGAAAGGATTGTCGTCCTCCTCGGGCAAGCCCCCAAGTCCGCGCTCGAAGCTGTCCGCCACCGGCAAAATCCGCTCGATCATAGACTTTGCGCCCATATCATACATCTGGGCTTTTTCCTTGTCCGAACGCTTGCGGAAATTCTCGAACTCGGCCATCTGCCGTTTCAAACGGTCGGTCAACTCTTCGATCTTTTCATTCCGCTTGTCCTTCGGCGCCTTTTTTTTGAAAAACCGATTCAGCCTGGGATCCTTTTTCCCTTTTTCATCGGATTCTTTTTCTTCGTTGGAATCTCCCTCGGCCTCGTCGCCCTCGCCAGATTCCTCAGACTCCTCCTCGCCTTCGGCCTCAGTATCGGCATCGGCTTCTTCCTCTTCGGACTTGACCTCCTGCTCTTTGTCCGTCTCTGAATCGGCTTCGGAGTCTTGCGCTGCATCCTCATCGACTTTGGACTCTTCGGGGGCTTTTTCCTCTTCTTCCTGAATCTCGAAATCCTCGGATTCCT
>JAFUXY010000050.1 GCA_017477005.1 Lachnospiraceae bacterium
AAGAACCGTCTGCATGAGCTGACCAAAGAAATCCGAAAGAATGGCGTCCTCTTCCACCGACAAAAAGAGCGGCACGGTGTTGACGAACATTCCCTGGAGATTTTTTGTCCCCGGCTCCTGCCGTCCGTCCATGACCGTCCCGAGGATCAGACTATCCGTTCTCGTGTATTGATGCAGCAGAATGACATAGGCCGCCAAAAGAAGCATATAGGGCGTCATCTGTTTTTCGCAGCAAAATGCGCGAATCTGCTCCGAAAGCTGCTTCGAAAGAACGGACTTTACATGACAGGCCCTCCGTTCCCCGCCCGGCGCAAACCGTCCATCAAGCGGCAGATGAGCCTCTTCTGCCCCAATAAATGGGGCAAATAGCTGTTTCCACCCCTCCATACGCCGTTGGTACAACACAGACTGCATGCATTTGCGTTCATAGGCAGCATACTCCTTTTGGTGGACGGGCAGCGCGGGCAGCGTCTTTTCATTGTACAACGCGCCAAATTCCTCCGCAAAAAGGATGCCGCTCCTGCCATCGCTGATGCTGTGATGCCACTGAAAGGTCAGCTTTTTCTTGGAAAAATGCCATGCAAAAAGCGGCGCCTCCCCCATCGAAAAACCGGGGAACAGCTCCCTGCCTTCCGTCCGGGCGATCGCTTCCCGTACCCATTCCTCAGTAGGAGAAAGAATCCTTTGCCTTAGCCCAACCCCTGTCATATGAAATTCCGTCCGCAGGCTTTCATGGCGTATAAACAAAGTCCGAAGGACTGCTTCGGTTTTCTTTCGGTCAAATTCACCCTCTGTGCAGATAAAGAGCTGCAAAAGATAGGTCGGATCATCGGCGCCGAGCATTTCCTGCGCCGTGTACATCCTCTCTTGCGCATAGCTGACCTCGTATTCGCCGCTAAAGGGAAGCATTTTCTGCGCAAAGACCGCGCTCTCGCCATCTTGTGTGGAGCATTTTTGATCAATCCGTTCGGCAAGCTCCCACAGCACCGGCGCTTCCATGATATCCCGGATGCTGATCCGGCAGGAAAACGCATCATAGATCCCATACATCAGTCTGGCCGATGACAGGGAGGTCCCGCCCAACCGCAGGAAATCATCCTGCCGCCCGATGGGCTCTATGCCCAAAATCTCTTCGTACAGCGCCGCCAATTCCTTTTCCGTTCGACTGGCCGGTGCTTCAAAATCATCCTTCATTTCGCGCGCAGGTCTAGGTAGAGCCTCATAATCCACCTTTCCGTTGACCGTCAGAGGGAACTCGTCCATTTGGATAAAAAAGGCGGGCAGCATGTAGGATGGTTTCTGAGCTAAAATAAAATCTGCCAGCAGACGTTCATCGACCGGCTCTTTTGACAGGTAATAGGCAGCGAGCAATGTTTCACTGCCCAAGCTTTTTGGTACGACAACGGCGTCATCGATCCCCGGGAACGCATTCAGAACCGACTCGATCTCTGCCGGTTCAATCCGAAAACCTCGAATTTTTACCTGCCGGTCTTTCCGTCCCAGATATTCAAAATTTCCATTGTCCCCTTTCCGGACCAAATCTCCGGTGTGGTACATCCTTTGGTACTCCGGCTTTTTGGAAAACGGATTGTTCGTAAACACCTTTTCGGTCAGATCGGGACGGTTCAGATAGCCCTTTGTCACATGCGGTCCGGCAAAGCAGAGCTCTCCCGCTTCCCCGTCTTTGACCTGCTTCCCATCGTCGTCCAAAAGGTAAATCTCCACCTCCGGCAGCGCTTTTCCGATGGGAACCTTCCCGGGATAGTCTTTTTGGACAGGAAATATCGTGATCTGCTGGGTGCCCTCCGCGGGACCGTAGCCATTGTGCAGGATGTAATGTTTGGGGGGAGATACCGACACCAGCGCTTCACCGCCGACGACCAGATGCTTCAGGGTCTGCCCCTTTCCGTGCATGACAAACTGGCGCCCCAACTGAGTCGTCAGCGATGCATAGGTAATGCGGTTTTCATGGTAGAATTGATCCAGCAGAAAAATGTCCGCGCGGAGTTCCTGCGGGATAATGTAAATGGAGGCTCCCGCCGCCAATGGCAGCATAGATTCCACGATGGCGGGATCAAAGACAAAAGAGGAATGCTGCCCGACACGGCAAGTCTCATCCACGCTATAGTAATCAATGAACCAATCCAACAAGCTGGCAATGTTTCTGTGGGTAATCTCTATGCCCTTTGGCTCCCCGGTAGACCCGGAAGTGTACAGGATCACAAAGTCATCCTCCGGTCTTGCTTCGCCCCATGGCGCTTCTTCTGCGGACGGCAAAAAAGGAATATCCTCCAAATACAGTTTTTTTCGATTTTTCCCAAAGGAAATGCCATCCAGCAAATGTTCACATGCTTTTTCCACGATCACAAGAGGGGATCCGGCATTTTCGATCATGGAACGGATCCGCTTTGGGGGATGGGAAGGATCCAACGGCTGATAGGTGGCACCGGCGCGAAGAACTCCCAGCGGTGCGATCGTCAGGTATTCATTCCGCAAGATCAGAACCGAAACGATATCGCCCGCTCCGATCCCTTCCGCTTTCAGATAAGCCGCCAGCCGTCCCGTGACAGAATCCAGTTCCTCATACGTATAAATCCTGTCCAAGAAAGCCAAAGCCGTGTTGCCGGCAAATTTTTTCAAGGCAGCACGGACACGTTCTAAATAATAATTATTCATATCCATCCTATATTCACTCATCTTTGTAAATCACATCTACGATCTGCATATCCTCAAACGGCAGGTTGAAGTGGATTCGTTTTGCCGTCGTATAGTTGATCCCGATCTTCGGCGTACACTCATAGACCATATCCAACTCATCAAAGGGCACTCCCTCCTCTGCATAGCTTTTGATCTGCGCAAACACATACGCCGCCACCTCCTTTGCGTCACTGATCGTCACGCCGAACAGCACGCCGTAAGCAAGAGGGGCAAGATCATCCTGCGCCATGGTCTTGATGCCTGCCGGTATAATCGCATCGTCAAGAAGCTCCTGCATCTTTTCCTCGTAGTTGATGGACGAAATCGTAATATAGAGGCAGTCAATCCCCTTGGCGGCCAGATTGCGGTATGCCTGCTTTAGTTCCTCATAATACCGGTCAAAATCCTCCTCGGAAACTGGTTCATCCACATGCTCGTAGACCACCTCAAAACCATGCTCTTCGGCTTTTTGCTCGATCTCTTTGATATCGGAATAATCATAAGCCGCCTCTGAATCCTCATAAACCACGCCTAATTTTTTAAACTGCAGGAATTTGTAGCCTGCGTCGAGCTGGCGCAGATACGGCGTCAGATCCATCAGCGCATAGGAATTGTCTGTATAACGCTCTGTCGTGCTCTTTACGATGCCGGATTTGATGGGATCTGCGGTATATAGGCTCATAAACTTGTTTTTCTTTTCATGTTCAAAGAAATACACGCTCGGATCAGTTCCCATCGTAAATGTGATATCCACATCATTGCGGTTTACCATGCGCGGATACTCCTCTTTCGACATTTCATTCATATCAAAAAAAGCATCCCTTGCAAACCGGTAAGGCGCGCCCTCCACGGCTGCGTCACAAATGTCCTTCCACAGCTTTTTCGTATCCCCCTCCTTAAAATGCATCTCATAATTCACGCCCTCGTATTTGTCCAAAAACGCCTCGGAAATGCATCCCGCTTCCACCAGCTCCCTTGCTGTCTCCAAAAGCACTTGGGAAAAAGATCCGTATTCCCTCGTCTGCGCAAAACCGATCCGAACCAGAGGCGCGGCATGCACCGTGCTTTTGGGGGTCAAGCCACTTTGGGACGCATAAAATGCGCCAACCGATACCATGAGGCTAAAGCAGCAGAGCAGGATCACCCATTTCTTTTTACTACGCATAGCTATCTCCCTTCCATGCGACCCGCATCCGGTCGTTTTTTTGATACATCTATGATCAGGGACAACCCATAAACCACCAGCCCTGCTGCCAGAAAAATCACGATCACACCCGTTGCGCCTGCCGCTCCCTTTGACAGCCACGCCGTGATCGCGACCGGCCCTATGACCATGCCAAGCTTCCCGAACAGCATTTGCAGCAGCGTGCATTTTTCCGTGGAGGTGCCCTCTACATGGTCTAACGCCAGATCCATAACCACCATGCCAAAGCAGTCCCACAGGCTGGTCAGAACCAAAGCCAGGATGGCCGCCCATACACGGCCTGTCAGCACGAAAATCCCGATGCTTGCCGTTTGCAGCGCCATATAGACCGCCATCGCAATATCCGGGCGGATACGCTTTATCACCCAATCCGAAATGGGATCGGTCAGATAGGCAATGATGATGAAATTCAGCATCAGACAGCCCGATACAATGGAATTGGAAAAACCTGCCTCGTTGCCGAACAGCGGGAAGGTGAATGCCACAAAAAGCGTGGCGATATAAACCGGCACGACTGCGCCGATCATAAAGAGGAAAACCCGTGGCTTTTTTAATTCCTTCAGCGCCAGGACAAAGGACATCTTCTCGCTGTCTTCCTGCCTCTCCGGGAATTCCGCGAACAAGACCAAAAACAGGCAGACAATGGCCAGCGCCGCTCCGATCAAAAAGACCAGCGTATAGGACGCCACATCCGCGATCAGCCCCCCGATCACGACGCCGCAGCTGACCCCGAGATTGGTCGCCGCCATGTATTCCACCAAAATCTTCGTGTGAAGCGCAGGATCCGCCTGGGATGACGCATAAAGCCGGATCGCGTTGATAATAATGCCATCACAGAAGCCGTAGACAAACCGGGCCAAGATCAGCATCGGCAGGTTGACCGATACGGCGAAGAACAAATACCCGATGATGCCCATGGTGACTCCGGCCATCAGGATCCGTCTCATACCAAAACGCCGGATCAGCGAGCTGCACGCCAAAAGCCCGATCAGCACTGCCACAGAATACATCGTGTTTGGCATACCGCTTAAAAACGACATGGATTCCGGCAGCCCCATCGTGCCAAACAGCTTGGCGCTCAACACGGAGAAAAAACCGACATCCAAGGTAAACGTGATTCCCGCCACAAAGACAAAGAGCCGGAAGCCCGGCAGATACAGTTCGCCTTTTTTCCTCTCGCCTTTCATCTCCATGTGCCTGGTCAGAAAGGCAGCGGATTCCATGCTGATGAAAACCGCAATCAGGATCAGAATCATGCTGTCTATGACATGATTGATCCTCTTGGATCGGATCATGTCCCGGTCATAATAACAGAAAAGACGAACCGTTTCGTCCGCCACGCCTTTGATGTCCAGCTCAAACGCTGTCATCTGATTCGTGGACGCAGCGGCTCCCGTACCCAAGGACAAATTGGACAATTCGGGAATATCCGCTACCAGATTGGTCAGATAACTGTCCAGACCGGTCAATTCTTTATAAGGAATGCCTTTTTCGACCACGGAATTGATGTCGTTTTTCACCGTAAGCGCCGATGTTTGCGCGATCTGCGCGACGGAATCCGAATAGGCTGTATCCAGATGCCGCATGGACAAGCCCCCCAAAACAAACTGCGCCGTCACCAGGATCAGAACGCTCGTGATCCGAAGCTGCTTCATCGAAATGCCGTTTTGAGAGGCGATTATGCACGATACAAAAACGGCAAGAACCACAGCAAGCAGGATCAGCGCATCCAGACGAAGAATAAAGCCTATGTACTCCCGCGTCCGGTCATGGATCACCCCTGTATCCAGCTTTAGGATGATCGTACCGGCATCAAACGGAACAAAGGCATAGATGCCCTCCTCTTCCATCCGATATTCGCTGTCGAAGCTGTCCGGACGAACCTCCCCCATCGCATCTCCGGTGCTTTCAATGAGATTTCCCTCGTTGTCGATGATCTCCACGCCCCGGATCTCGTCCGAGAGCTCATCGATCCCTCCCAGCAGGTCATCCAGTCCGAAAAACTTATCTATGGGTTTGCCAAAGCTCAAGGCGTAATTGAGCTTTCGGACGGCGCCGACCGTATTCAACACCTCGGCGTGTACATAACTGTCCGCCTGCGTCTTGCGGTAGGACAGGGTCGTCAGCACCGTTGTGAAAATCGTCATTGCCACGCTGAGCAATACGATGATGATCATGGCTTGCTGTCGTTTTACTCGCACGCATACCTCCTTAGAAGCAATTCCTTAGTACCGTTCACAGTCATAGGAAAAAGTTCCCTCATATCCCTGCCCATCATAGGAAATATGGGGCAGGAAACGCTTCCATTTTGCAAGGCTCGCCGCAAAGGCGCTTAAAGCCGCATTCTCCCCCGTCTCTTTTTCACGATTCCCGGTCATCGTGATGCGGCAATCCAAAAGCGCCCTTCTGCCTGTTTCTTCAAACCATATTTGAATGACACTCTTAATCCAGTGGAAGAGACCGAACTTCGCCATCCGTCAGACTGTACTTTGTAACACCCAGGGAATTGTATTTCACATAATCCGCTATGAGCTGTGCATATTCCTTCTCAAAAAGCTCCCTGTCAGAGGTAACGGCAACATACTCATCATAATATTCGCCAAAAAGCTCTATTGCATCCTCATCCGTAAGCGCCTCATCCATGCTCTGTCCCTCATAATCCAAGGCCGCTTCTTCACTAAACTTTTTCAGATGGACAATTCCCGGACAATGGCTGCCCTTTCCACCCTCTTCTTTCAGCCTCGCCTGCATTCTTCCTTTTTCAACATAATCGTCATCATATGAAATAAACTCGCCTATAAGTCCCCCTTCGTCTTCTTCATATGTGGCGTCATAAAATGTTTGTCCTTCAATAAAATAACCGTAGTATCCTTCTTTTTCGAATCCGTCCTCGGAGGCTTTATATTCTATTCCAAGCATGCACATAGGATTCTCTATATCATCAGTAAACATTCCCTCCAGCGTCCACTCTGCAGTTTCTTTATTTGAGGAAGCTGCATTAGTACACCCTGAAATGATCAGTCCGCCTATAACAATCGTACACGAAATAATCCTTTTTATGTTTG
>JAFUXY010000491.1 GCA_017477005.1 Lachnospiraceae bacterium
GCCTCTTTTTTCGCCAGCTCCTCGGCCATCGATTCCTCCCGCATCTGATCCTTGCTGTAATTCGCCTGCTGTGCGCCGGGATTAAATCCGGCCGCAAAATATGCCGCCGCTTTTCCCTGCGAGGACTGCGCCTCCGTGAGTCCGGCACCCTGCAGCTTCCCTGGGACAATGCCGCCTGTTTGATTTCCGATCAACAGCGAATTGCCACCAGTGAAATCCTCCAAACGCATGCCGCCTTGTTTTAATCCATTCCTATCATCCAATTGCATAGGGTCTCCTCCAACAAAAAAATCCGATATATCTCTAATAGATTATATCGGATTCTTCTTTATAAAACGTTAGGATTTATATCTCCGTCCGCCCCTCCAGGGCGCGAAGCAGCGTCACCTCATCGGTGTACTCGAGGTCGCCCCCGACCGGCACCCCACTCGCGATCCTGGTCGTCCGGATCCCCGTTGGCTTCAAAAGCTTTGCGATATACATAGCCGTCGTCTCGCCCTCAAGGGACGAGTTTGTCGCAATGATTACCTCATCTACATCTCCCTCCAGGCGCTTCATCAGTTCCTTCAAGCGGATATCCGACGGACCGATCCCCTGCATCGGAGAAATAGCGCCGTGGAGCACATGGTAGACGCCATCGTATTTCTGTGTTTTTTCATAAGCGGCCAGATCCCGGCTATCTTCCACCACCATAATCTGCCTGTGGTTCCGCTTCGCATTGGAGCAGATCGGGCAAACCTCGCTATCCGTCAACGTGAAGCATTCCCTGCAGAACCGAACGTTTTCCCTGGCGTCCATGATCGTCTGTGACAATCTTTTCACATCCTCTCGCGGCATATGCAAAATGTGAAACGCCAGTCTCTGCGCCGTTTTGGCTCCAATCCCCGGCAGCCCGGAAAGCTCATCGATCATCTGGCTGATCTGCCTGCTGAAATATTCCATGATTTGAGCCCTATCCGATCAAAAAGGCAGTCCGCCGCCCAGACCCAGGCCCCCGAGCGCATCGCCCAACCCGCCTCCGAGACCTCCGCCAAGTCCGCCGGTCGCCTTCGCCATAATCTCAGAAGACTGCTCGTCCAGCTTGCGCATCGCTTCATTCGTCGCCGCCACGATCAGATCCTCGAGCATTTCAATATCGTCCGGATCCACGACCTCCTCGCTCAAATGCACCGACTTCAGCTCATGATTGCCCTTCACGACGACTTCTACCGCTCCGCCGCCGGAAGCCGCTGAAACCTCCATTTCCTCAACCTGTTTCTGGGCTTCCTCCACCTGCTTCTGCATCTTCTGCGCCTGCTTCATCAGGTTGTTCATTCCTCCCGGCATCGCACCGCCTCGAAAAGCTCCCCGCTTCGACATATCAAAAATCCTCCTCTACAATTTCTATTCCTAAATCCTGCTCGAACTGAGCCACCGCATCCGTGTATCGATGCGTCCGATCCAGCTCGGAATCGTTCAAAACAAACTGCACATTCACCTTTGCGCCGGCATATTCCTCAATCAGATGGGATATTTCTTCCTTCTTCTCGGGCTGGGTAATCAGCATGTACGCCTGCGCCTGCGTCTTGTTGGCCTTGACATAAAACAA